>PFBU01000015.1 GCA_002773185.1 Candidatus Magasanikbacteria bacterium CG10_big_fil_rev_8_21_14_0_10_36_16
TTTGCTTTTTATTTTAAATTGATTAAATAAGTTTTTTTGTTTTTGATTTTGGGCAGAGGGGTCAGGGGGTGAATGCCCAAAATCAAAAACTCCTTTTATCTGAATATAATAACTCCAACAATATACGAACAAAAATTCATTACAAATGATAATTTAAATATTTTACTTGATTTATCTTGTATGATATAAAGCAATAATTTCCATTCAGCCAAAACAACCAATAACTCCAACAACAAAATTATTAATAAATTTGTTTTGAAGAAAGAAAAATGATTATTAACCAATAGCAAATAATTTAAAATCGGGTTTGTAAGCAAATTTACAAAAATAATTGCTATTATTTCTATCTTTTTTCTGAATCCAAGGAATAAAGCTACTCCCAACTCAATCACCATTGTCAAAAATAGTGCGAGGAGATAGCTACTTATTAATGACATTTTTCTTTTTTCTTATTGCGCGAATGACAAGCCAAGAAACTAAAGCAACAACTCCCACAACAATGCCACCGCCGATAATTAAAATACTACCCTCAAATGATGTGCCAGGAATAATCCCAGGCGGGCTAATTATATCAGCGTGCGCTTGAGTCGCAGTCAGGAATAATCCGAACGATAAAACTACAAATGACGACAAAATTTTTATTGATTTTTTCATAATTTTCTACTGGTTAATTTTACTAATTATACTTTAAAAACAAATTTATTAAAAGCAGAATTAATCGACCAATTTTTTCTGCTCATAAATTAGCATGTATTTGCGCAAACCATAATAAAGTGCTAACGCCGAAATTATTATAATACTAAAAACTAACCAATTATTTGCAAGTATTTGCCTAATTGAAAAGAAAGCTGGAATCACACCCAAAATCAATGCTAATGTAGTTAGCCCAAAAGCAAATCCAGGACGACCAGGCAAAATATTTGAAATTGCTACCAAAGTTATCGGCATTGTTATATTAAATAAAAACATTCCGATAATTGCCAAAAGGGGAATGTTTGCGCCAAAAACAAGAAAAGGAATTGATAACACTAAGGCACCAACAGCAATTTTAATCCAACCGAATTTATCAGCTAGAATTCCGCCAAGCCCCTTACCTATCACGACCGCACCAGTCAAAACAAATAATAGATCAATATTTGTTTTCCACGGGAATACCAAAACTGAACCAACGAGAGAACGAATTGATATTGATAATAAAACTAATAATAAAATAAATTCAAAATAATTAAACTTATTTTCTTTAATTTCTTCCTGTTCGTAATTCATTTCTGGTTTTTTAATAACAAACATCAACAAGCATAGAATTGCTAAAATTAAAATTGCTGGCCATACAATAAATTGCCCATTTTTACCAAGCAGTGTTCCCACCAAAAGACCCAACGCTCCCGGAGCAACATAAATTCCAGGTGCAGACGCTTTTTTAGGAGTTAAATTTAAACTAATGCTACCACCACCAACATGAAATAAAGCATTGCCAATCCCTGCGAAGATAACTGCTATTATTGGAGAAAATAAAAAGGTGATAGCAGAAAGTCCAGTTAAAACGCAACCGAAAAAAGCAGTCGCTCGTGGTGATTTAAAATAATCCGTAGCTAGGCCAAAAACTGCTTGAAGACCAAATGCTAAAGCGTTATATAAAATAACCATGCTTATAAAAGAAGTCGTGCTAACAATCTGATTTTTGAGAATACTAAAAATTACTGTTGCACAAATACCGTCAACTACGGCGTGAGTAGTTCCATAAATAAAAAGATTTGCAGAAATATTTTTTAGTGATAATTTTTTGTATTCCATAAAAATTTAAATAAATCGTCTTTTTTGCGATTCCAGGAGCAAAAAAGACACCTTATACCCCTCTATAAATAAATTAGAAAAAGCAAAATTTTATTCCCTGGGTTACGCATCAGCCGCGTTTAAAGCACAAAATGAAAAATTTATTTCGTTTAACGTTGCCGATATGCGAAGTTTTTACGACCGAAGGGAGTAAAAATTTGGGTGAGCATTTGCCGGAGGCAAGCGCGAACCGGATATCGTGCTGTTAGCTGATGTATGCTTTTCCTTTTTACGCGCTAGGGTGCTTTCCCAAAATGGATAAAATTGATTTTTTGTCTTGAATTTTGTCCAGAGGGGTTTGGGGGTGAATGGCCAAAATCCAAGACACCTTATTCGTTCTTGTTAAAAATATCAATATAGCTCTTATACATATAAGATTGGCCATATTTTTTACCCTTATCCTTCGGTGTTAGGATGCCCATTTTAATGAAACGATCAATAACAGTTTGTGCGCCAGCGCGAGTAAAGCCAGTCCATTTTTGAACAACACTAACCGTTACTATGGGTTGAGCATACAATTTCGGCAACACCAAGGCTGCACTTTCAGAAGCGCGTTTGCCGAGGGTTTGGATTTTGAATAGATCTTTCTCTCGCAGGGCCGTAATTTTGCCGACGGTATCTATTGCTTCGTTTGCAATCTCTACTACGCCATCAAGAAAAAATTCTATCCAATCAGAAATATCGCCATTGTGATAGCCAAGTAATTTTTCGTAATACAATTTTTGGTGTTTTTTGAAGAAAGATGACAAAAATAACACAGGTTTTTCTAGATAACCTTCTTTCCAAAGATAAAAGGTAATAAGCATTCGCCCCGTTCTGCCATTTCCGTCCAAAAATGGATGGATTGTTTCAAATTGAGCGTGAATTAAGCCGGCTTTTGTCACGGTTGGAATGTCATTATCTATATGAATGAATTTTTCCAAGTCATTAAGCGCGTGATGCATTTCGTCAACAGGGGGTGGCACAAAACTAGCATTGTCCGGTCTTATGCCACCAATCCAATTCTGGCTTTTGCGAAATTCACCAGGATCAGAGAAATGAGTCGCCCGCGCTTTTTGCATGAGTTGTTTGTGCAGTTCTCGGATGAACCGCAAAACCATAGGAAAGTCATCTGCTTTCATTCGCTCGATCCCATAATTAAGAGCTTTTATGTAATGCAGAATATCATCAACATCATCCGGTATTTTCGTATCTATTTTTGCTTCAGCCACAATAGCGTCAATCATATTCGCACGTGTGCCTTCAATTTGACTGGAAGAAGTCGCGTCTTTTCGCAAGTACATCAAAAGAAAAAAGTCAGCGTCGGGAAGTAGTTTTGTGATGCCGTCTAATTTACCGAGCAGACGTGTGGCTTCGTTGTTCTTTTTGTGTATATTTTGGTCAAAATTAAAACCGACCTTTGGTGGGAAAGGATGTGGAATAAATGCCTTAAAACCAGTCGGCTGTGCTTTGTATGCTCCAATTTCGTTGTTTTCCATAGTTTGTTTACATCTTTTTATAAATGTATACAAAGTATATCAGTTTGTATATCTTGTGTCAAATGATGTATACAAACTTTAATTCTGTTATGAATATCCAAAAAGCCAAGATACCTTATTTGGTCAATAGTTAAAACGGGCATGCACCAGTTACAAATACATAACTACCATTTGTCTGTTCAACATTGATTGTTTCGCACAAAGTAAGATCAGAATTAAAGCGTAACCATTTATCGCTCGCTAGTTTTACTAAATACGGACCGTATGGTTTGGTGTTGGTTTGAGGTTTAATAGTTTTATATGTTGCCAGTATGACAACGGGTTGTCCGTTTATAGCCTGTACAGCAAGAAGAATTGTCGCGCTTCTGTCGGTTGACCAAGTTTTTACTGGACCATTGTTATATTCTCCAACTTCCTTTACTTTCTCAGCTACTTCTTCAGCTTCTGCAGCATAAATACCGTCTGGTATTTCACCAACATTAGGAACTCCGCCATGATCAAGTTCTTGCCGAGATATACTTATGTCATATTTTAGAGGCTCTAAGAATGTGCCCACCACATATTCGTTTATGAATGGTTCACCTTCCCATCGTCGATAATCGTATTTAGGCCAAGGATGGCTAAATGGTGGGTCAGAGTATAGTCCTCTATTTTTTACATCCACTATGGTCCAGAGACTTAGGCCTTGCTGTTCCAATTGTTTTGCTATTGCACGCATTTCCTGTTCTTTATTTCCCGCATTCAGCGAGACACCGGAGGGTGGATAGACTCGGTGCTCATTCAATAATATTTTTTCCAAAGTTATCCAATTTTTGTTTGTTGGCCAAAAATAATCTTCATAACAGAGTTGAAATTTGTTGTATGATTGACCATTAAGACGATCGTTAGATACACCCACGTAATCATCTTCGTTAAAGTGCTGTCCACAATATTCTTTTGTAACAGCATATACACTTTCACGTGGGGCAATCCTATATAAAATAAACATGGCCACCAGACCAAAAAGTATTAGCAGAGTAATGCTTAAAAGCAGAATACGAAATCTAGGTTTTTTGATTTGAATATCCATATTTTTAAAATTATTTTCGAAGCGTAGCAGAGAAAACTTCACTTACCCCCCCCTCTATTAAAAAGTAAAAAATCAATTTTGTCCATTTTGGGAAAGCAGGGGCGTTAGCCCTAAAAGGAAAAACATATTTCAGCTAACGTCAGGGATATACGAAGTTTTTCTGGAGCGTAGC
>PFBU01000025.1 GCA_002773185.1 Candidatus Magasanikbacteria bacterium CG10_big_fil_rev_8_21_14_0_10_36_16
AACTTCGAGGATTTAGCAATAAGACTATAAAAAGTTATCTGTATTATACACAGGAATGCCTAAGGTTTGCAAGAGTTGGCGCAAGTGAAATAACATCAAAGATAGTAAGAGACTAATTCAAATATTTAGTCCCACCAAAAATACCATTAAGCCAAAATTTGTAATCTATAAAAATAAAAAAGCAACTTGGAAGTTGCTTTTTGTAATTTAAATATTTTTTTATTAGTTGAATTCTAGAGTTTGTATTAGCTTGTTTTTGAGTTCAGTACAATCAACTTTTGATTTTGTAATAAAATTATAGTTATCATCAACACAGTCACCTTCAATGATAAGCCATTTACTATTCATCCTCGTAGGGTACTCTCCTCCAGCTGAGCACATGTCAAAGTCATTTTTGAATTCACCCATTGTCTTGTAGTTCATTTTGTTTGGCAAAACTGTAAGTTTGTAGTGGTTACCTTGACCATCACCAGTAAAATCAAATTGGTAAACAATTTTATTTGTACCTTGGAAAGTCGATAACAAATTTTCAAAATAATTTTCTGGATGGGTTGATCCGCAGTCAGATTCTAGTGATTTTAAACCTTCTGCTGTATAATCAAAAGGCACAATTTCTTTTTTAACTGTAGCTGGTACGCCATCCAAAGAATAAAATAATGGATCTGTTGAACTTACAGATGTGGCTTCTTGTAGTTTATTTTCTGTAGTCTGTAGATTGGTATCCAAATCTGCTTTTTCTTGTTGTAGTTTAGCTACATCATTTTTGAGAGAAGCATTTTGTATTTGCATAACCGCTGAAGTATCTTTTGCTGATATATTTTGTAGGAAGTAGAGTGTTCCTAATCCTGCTACACTAAACAAAAGCACAACTAAATTATCCAAATGTAAAGTGGTGTGTGTGATTTGCTTTCTACAGGTGTAAAATTATTTTGTTCGTCCATATTTTTTTTAGTTAATTAAAAGATACTTTTATATTATACACTATTTTCTTATAATTTTGAAGTTTTTTAAATTAATCTAAAAATTTTTAAAAGATTCCTCCTGTATTATTATTATTTTTTTAGCTTAACTACTGTTAGTCTAGGTGCACAATTTTTTTGGGATCAAAGACGTGTTTTTTGCCATAAATAGCTAGTCCATAGTTGATATATTTTTGTTTGTTGATATCAAGACCGTGCCATCTTTTTTTGAGTTCTTTGTATTTGAGGAAAACTGTTTTGAATGATGATGGGTCAGCAAAATAAATTTTGTGGGCATCATAGCCAATAGCTACCACATAATGACTGTCGTCCCAGTCATCTTCTGATTTTATTTCTTGTTTATTGGCCCAGGCTTGGACGACCATTATGACGGGTATGGCCTTATCAATAAAAGATTTTACTTCGGCAATGTCCATAGTTTTGGCTAGGTACTTTAGTCCATATTTTTCCACGGTGTTTATAATACCTTGGATAGTGGTGCCTTTTCTATCAGTTTTGGAAGCAGACATTATTTCGTCTTCGCGTACTTCAAAGCCATAATAGACCAAAACTGATTGAAGAGCACTAGCTCCACAGTCGTAATCATAGGTCTGGCGTAGATTGGGGAAAATTAGTGTTTTCATATAGCTATGTAGTTATTATTTTGGTAGCTATATTATACCTGTTTAAGTTTGTTTTTTCCAATAAGCACACTTCTTTTATTTTTTATGGCTAAATCAAGCCAAAAATTTTGAAAGCAATAAAAATCTGAGCGATATCAGCAAAAATGTGGACATACCAGCAAGAAAACAGGTCTTGGTATTTTTTGAAGATATAATTCATGATAAGGGCATAGACTGTAAGACCAAAAGTTGCTAGTAGAAAAAAACCAAGGTTGAACCAATTGTAATAAAACATCACATGGTGAAAGGAAAAGGCGATACTTGTAATAAGATACGCTTGCCAAGGCTTGATAAGTTTGTCTAACTTGGCAAAGAGAAATCCTCGCCAAAAATATTCTTCTAGAAGCGAATTGAAAATGATGATATAGAGTCCGATAAAGATTAAATTAGTTAGATTTATGTCTATTAGACTACTCAGCTTATCTGTAATGGTATTGATATCTAAAAAATTTTTGAAAATAAAAAAACTGGTTAGATAAATTCCTGCTAGGAAAAGTCCTAAAGACGTTAGCCTCAAAATATTTTTTTTGAAAATACTAAAATGAAAATTTTGGCATAAGGCTTGTTTCCAAGATTTTTTTTCACTCCACATCGCAAAAATGATAGGGGAGAGAAAGACTAGTTTGTAGAGAGAAGAAAAGAAATAATTGTTTGGCAAAATTTCTCTACTTAAGACAATTATAATTGGTGGAAAAATTATTAGACTAAGTAACATCAGTAGTTGTTTTTTGTGGGTCATACTTTCTTATTTTTTTATAATATAATCATACCATTTTTTATACATTTTCAGCAACTATTTTTGGTCATTTTTTGCAGGAAATTTTGCTACAAAAACAGTGTTCAGATCTTTCTATTTCATTTCCACAGTTATTCCCCAAGCTAGCACTTGACTTGTTTTGTTTTTTAGTTTATAATCACACCGCATAATTTTTATGTATTTTTTGCTCTAAAGAGCAATATTATTTATCCCGCCCAAGGCGGGCGAGTAGCTAGATTACAACATTTCGTTGTGGTATAAAGTACTTGCTATTCCACGGTTTTAAGTGGAAAAGTTTATTAAAATATTCAAGGTCGCTGGACACAAATCTAACTGGGCCATCCCATGTTAGAGCGGCCAAAGCTACCATAGTAATATGGCAGAATTTCAAAGAACCAAGGTTCACGTTAACGTTGGTACAATTGGTCACGTTGACCATGGTAAGACTACTCTTACTGCAGCTATCTTGAAAGTAGCGTCAGCACATGGTCTTATTGCACAAAACAAAGATATTAGTGCTATCGACGCTGCTCCAGAAGAGCGCGAACGTGGTATTACTATTGCTACAGCTCACGTTGAGTATGAGACTGAAAAACGTCATTATGCTCACGTAGATTGTCCAGGCCATGCTGATTATGTCAAAAACATGATCACAGGTGCCGCTCAAATGGACGGTGCTATTCTTGTAGTGTCAGCCGCCGACGGCCCAATGCCTCAAACTCGTGAACATATCTTACTTGCTCGTCAAGTTGGTATACCTAGAATTATTGTTTTCTTAAACAAAGTTGATCAAGTATCTGACCCAGAACTTATTGATTTAGTTGAAGAAGAAGTAAGAGATTTACTCAAAAAATACGAATTTCCTGGAGACGAAACACCTATCATCCGTGGTAGTGCTCTAAAGGCTCTTGAAAATCCAAATGATCCAGAAGCTTCAAAACCAGTTATGGACTTGCTGAATGCTTTGGATACTTATTTTCCAGATCCAGTTCGTGCTTTGGACAAAGATTTTTTGATGCCTATTGAAGATGTCTTCTCTATTGAAGGACGTGGTACAGTAGTTACTGGTCGTATTGACCGTGGTGTTGTCAAGATTGGTGATGAAGTATCTATTGTTGGTATGTCTGAAGAGATTGCCAAAACTACTGTTACTGGTATTGAAATGTTTAACAAGAATTTAGCACAAGGTCAAGCTGGTGACAACGCTGGTATCCTTCTTCGTGGTACTAAGAAAGAAGATGTCCAACGTGGTCAAGTTTTGGCTAAGACTGGCACTATCACTCCACATACTGAATTTGAAGCTGAAGTGATTGCACTTACCAAAGAAGAAGGTGGACGTCACAAACCTTTTTTCAATGGTTACAAACCTCAATTTTATATTCGTACAACGGATGTAACAGGTGATGTAACTTTGCCAGCTGGCACAGAAATGGTTATGCCAGGAGACACTGTTAATTTAACAATCAAACTTATCGTTCCAGTAGCTATTGAAGAAAAAGTACGTTTTGCTATCCGTGAAGGTGGTCGTACTGTTGGTGCTGGTGTAGTAACTAAGATTATCAAATAAAATCATTGCTCTCAAGCCTCCGGTATTACTATCGGAGGCTTGAAGTATATGTAAAATTATTCAATTATGTCTGACAATGCAAACAATACAAACAATAAAGCAGAGAATAAAGTAGAGAACAAATTACGTATCAAAATCCAATCTTATGATAACAAGATTATTGATATTGCTACCAAGACTATTATTGATACAGCTGAGAGAAATGGTGTAAAAGTAGTTGGTCCAGTACCACTTCCTACCTCTATCAATAAATACAGTGTGAATCGTGCTACCTTTGTCCACAAGACTGCTCAAGAACAATTTGAGATGCGTACTCATAAACGTCTTATTGATATTTTGAATCCATCACCAAAAGCCATTGATGCCTTAATGAATTTGAATTTGCCAAGTGGTGTGGATATTGAAATAAAGATGATTTAATATCTGTTCATAAAAGTTGTTCATATAGTACTTTAAAAATGTTATCAGGTTGGGGATATATCAGGAGTATTATCCTTGACATTTTGTTTTGTTTGCGTTAAACTAGTCACGTTACTAATTTATACATTATTTAGACACATTACAACTTGTTTCAAAACAGATAAGATCTAGAGCTAAATAAAGCTTAAGAAAACATCTGAAAGTAGAAAAAGTTGTTTAGGTGGAGGTTTTCATTACATATCAATTAATCGCCTTACAACCAGTTTTTGGTCTTGAAGGCTAGAGATGATTAAAACAAACAATTGTTTGTGGTATTCATTTCTAGTTTTTTTATTACGAAAAAAGGTGTGTTACTAAAGTCGTCTATATTGTCCCTGATAATAGATATTCAGTCACATGGAAACGACCAGTCGAAATAGCACCTTCTCGCAATTTATATTATGAAATTTATTATAGGCAAAAAATTAGACATGACACAGGTCTTCCGTGAAGATGGTGCTGTAGTTCCAGTAACCAGAATTCAAGCCGGACCTTGTACTGTTACCAAGGTTAATACCGTGGAAAAAGACGGAGTAAAATCAGTCCAAATTGGTTTTGGTGTACAAAAATTGTTCAGATTGCGTAAACCAGAAAAAGGACATTTGAAAGGTATTGCTATTGAAGGTAACCAAAACTTTACTGTGCGTAACTTACATAATTTCAAAAATGATAGTGATTTGAAACGTGGCGATGTCTTTACAGTTAATATTTTTGAAAAGGGAGAGAAAGTTCAAGTAACTGGTAACTCTAAAGGTAGAGGATTCCAAGGTGTAGTCAAACGTCATGGTTTTCATGGCTCTCTAGCTTCTCATGGTCACAAAGATCAATTGCGTATGCCTGGTAGTATTGGCGCTGGTGGAGTACAACATGTTTTCAAGGGTACACGTATGGCTGGTCATATGGGCGATGTTCAAATCACTGTTAAGAATTTAGAAATAGTAGAATTACATCCAGAAACCAATGAAATTTGGGTTAAGGGTGCTGTACCTGGGGCTAGAAATGGATTATTGTATATATTCACTGGTGTTGGACAAATTGTCCCTCAGGTTGAAGTTGTAGAAGAAATAAAAGCTGAAGGAATTGTAGAACCAAAAATTGAAGAGGCCAAAGAAGAAGTAGTTGTAGAAGAGCCAGTTTTAGAAACAAAAGAATCAGCCACTGCAGAAGCTAAGGCTGACAAGGAATCTAAATAGTTTTATATATGACAAAAGTTGCAATGTACAATAGTAAAGGTGAAGCAGTAAAAGATCTTGAATTGAGTGAGGCTGTTTTTGCCACACCTATCAACAAAGAAACTGTTCATCAAGTATTTGTAGCAATGCGTGCCAATGCTAGACAGCCTTGGGCTGATACCAAAGATAGAAGTGAAGTTTCTGGTGGTGGTCGTAAACCTTGGAAACAAAAAGGTACTGGCCGTGCTCGTCACGGTTCCAATCGTTCTCCAATCTGGAGTGGTGGTGGTATCACTTTTGGACCTTTGAGTGATCGTAATTACAAACAAAAAATAAACAAAAAAGTTAGAAATCTTGTTACTAGAATGTGTTTGTCTGACAAAGTTTTGGATAATAAAATGCTAGTCTTAGACAAATTTGATTTTGAAGGAAAGACCAAAGACATGGTTACTTTAAGTAAAAAACTATTCAAAGAAGTTCGTAAGACATTGGTAGTCTTGACTGATGTTAATGCGCAGGAAGCTATCAAATCTCTACGTAATATCAAAGCTTTTGACATTGTCAGGGCAGAAGATGTCAACGTGTTGGATTTATTACAACATCAATATTTGCTTATTTCCGAAGATGGTGTAAAATTTTTAGAAAATCGTTTAACAAAAAAATAATTTAGTTTTTAGATATTTATATGGGTTTACTTGATAAGTGGTCAAAAAAAGAAGACAAAGAAACAAAAGACACAGTTGAAAAAACTAAAGGTGCTGTTAAGACTGCTGAAAAAACAAAAAAGGTAGTCGCTTCTTTCAAAGGTTCAGCTTATCGTGTAATTCTAAAACCTTTGGTAAGTGAAAAAGCTAGTACTGCTGAAATGTCTGGCAGATATACTTTTTTGGTAGATGCTAGAAACAATAAAACAGAAATCAAACAGGCAATCAAACAAATTTATGGTATAATGCCTACTAATGTTAGTGTAATGAATTTTGAAGGTAAACGTACTCGTTCTGGTGCTTTGCCTGGCAAAAGAACAGATTTTAAAAAAGCGATAGTGACTTTACCAAAAGGACACACTATCAGTATTCATGAAGGTGTCTAATTAATAAAAACTATGGCAGTTAAAAAGTACAAACCAACAACTCCCGGTCGACGCCACTCTAGTGTTCAAGATTTTTCTGATATCACAAAAACTAAACCAGAAAAGTCTTTGATTAGTACTATGAACAAAAAAGCTGGTAGAAACAATACTGGAAAGATTACCATACGTCATCGTGGGGGCGGTACTAAACGTTTTTATAGACATATTGATTTTGCTCGTATTAATTTTGATTCACCTGTTAATGTTGTTGCGATTGAGTATGATCCAAATCGTGGACCTCGTATCGCTCTTGTAGAAGACGCTGACAAAAACAAATCATACATCTTGGCTGAAAGTAAAATGAAAGTAGGAGATGTTGTGGTATCCTCAAAAAACAAAATTGAAGCTAAACTAGGTAATCGCATGCCTTTGGAATTTATCCCATCAGGTCTAAACGTTTACAATGTTGAAATGGAGCCCGGTAAAGGTGGACAAATGGTTCGTGGTGCTGGTAATGCTGCTCAACTCATGGTTATTGAAGGTAAATATGCCCAATTGAAATTACCATCTACTGAAGTAAGAATGTTTGCCAAAGAATGTATGGCTACTGTTGGACAATTGAGTAATTCAGATTACAAACTTGTACGTTGGGGTAAAGCTGGTAGAATGAGATACAGAGGTATCAAACCTACAGTAAAAGGTAAGAATATGAACCCGGTTGACCATCCTCACGGTGGTGGTGAAGGTCATAGTCCTATTGGTAACAGAAAAGGTCCTCGTACTAAATGGGGTAAAGCTGCTCTAGGTGTGAAGACTCGTCGTCCAAAACAATCAAGTGATAAATTTATAGTTTCAAGAAGAAAAAGTAGTAGAAAGAAAAAATAGAACACAAATCTTAACACTAATCAGCACGAATAATAAATAAAACATTCGTCTAAAAAGTGTTAGGAAAGTGATATAAAAATAAATTATTAAATTATTAAAAAATTAACCACTTGTTTACAAATTGTTAAAAAAAGATTAGTGTAAATTCGTGTTAAAATTCGTGTTCCTATGTCTAGAAGTTTAAAAAAAGGACCTAACGTTGATCCAAGATTGCTTGAAAAAATCAAGAAATCTCAAGATGCTGGCGACAAAAAGCCTATCAAGACTTGGTCTCGTGCTTGTACAATTACTCCTGAAATGGTTGGTATTAACTTTTTAGTACACAACGGTAAAGATTTTTTGGAAGTGTTTGTGGATGAAAATAAAGTCGGACATAAGCTTGGTGAATTTTCCCCAACTCGTAAATTTAGAGGACATGGCGGAAAGATGGCCAAAGAACAAAGTAAGCCGACAACTCCAGTAGCTCCAGTAACAAAAAAATAGTTTTTCTAAAAAAGCATTAACCAATATATGAAAGTACAAACAAAAGCACAATTAAGATTTTTACGAATAACTCCTCAAAAGGTAAGATTGGTGGCTGGTTTGGTTCGTGGTATGGAAGTGAGAAAAGCTTTGGATCAATTACAATTTAGTAGTAAACAAGCAGCTATTCCTGTCAAGAAATTGATTGAATCAGCTGTAGCCAATGCTATTCACAATGATCACGTCAAAGAAGATACTTTGAAGATTGAAACTATTTTTGTCAATGAAGGTTCAGTATTGCGTCGTTGGATGCCAAGAGCTATGGGTAGAGCAACTCCTTTGCGTAAAAAGAGTTCTCATATTACTGTTGTCTTGACGGGTGAAGCTGATGAAACAAAAAAAGAAGTAAAATCCGCCAAAGGCGGATCCGTCTTTGACGGAAAAGAATCATTATCCGTTAAAGGTTCAACTGATAAAGAAAAAGTTGTTGAAAAAAATAAAAAAGAAGTTACTAAAAAAACTAAAAAATAATTAGATACTAAATCATTAATTATGGGTCACAAAGTACATCCACAAATTCATAGAACAGGTATCTTATTTCCTTGGGCTTCACGCTGGGTAGGAAAAAGAAACTATGCGCAGTACCTAGAATATGATATAAATATTAGAGAGTATTTGAAGAAGAAATTTAAAGATGCTCAAATTGATTCCGTATTTATTGAACGTGGTCCAAAAAATATGACTATCACTATTTTTGCTGCCAAACCTGGTGTGATTATCGGACGTGGTGGTCAAGGTCTTGATGATTTACGTAAAGATATTGAAAGAAAATTTTTGAAATTAGCAGTAAAAGTAAAATTGAGTATTCAAGAAGTACGTCAGCCATCTCTTTCTGCGGAAATTATTTCACAAAACATTGCCAAAGATATAGAAAATCGTGTAGCTTTTAGACGTATCATGAAGCAGACTATTGAAAAAGTTATGTTGGCTGGAGCAAAAGGTGTTAAGATTACTTTGGCTGGACGTCTCAATGGTGTAGAAATTGCCCGTCGTGAAACTCTTTCCAAAGGCAAAATTCCACTTATCACTATTAGAAGTCATGTTGAATATGCTGGTAATACTGCTCGTACTTTGTACGGAGCAATCGGAATCAAAGTTTGGGTTTATAAAGGTGAATCTTTTGAAATGATTGATAAATTAGTTGATAAAAAAGAAGATATTAAGAGAAAACCTAAGAAATAATATGTTGTTACCAAAAAAAGTAAAACACAGAAAATGGCACAAGCCAAGACGTCGTAACAAAGGTGAAGCTACTAGAACTAACACTGTTGCTTTTGGAACTTTCGGTCTTAAATCTACTACTCATGCTTGGGTGACTTCTAGACAAATTGAAGCTAGTCGTCGTGTGCTTACTCGTTATGTTCGTCGTGGTGGAAAAATTTGGATTCGTGTTTTTCCAGATAGACCAATGACTAAAAAAGGTAGTGAAATGCCGATGGGTAAAGGTAAAGGTACTCCTGACCATTATGTAACTACAATTAAACCTGGTACAGTATTATTTGAAATGGCTGGTATTACAGAAGAGCAAGCTCGTGAAGCAATGACTAGTGCTACTCACAAATTACCAATCAAAGGCATGTTTGTTATTAAACAATAAAAAGCAATTTTACGATAAATATGGATTACAAAGAATTGAAAATTAAAAGTCTAGGAGCCTTAGAAGAACTATTGGCTGAAAAGAGAGACCTTGTAAGAAGTTTGCGTTTTCAAGCTAGTGAAAATCAGCTTAAAAAAGTAAGCTCAATCCGTAAAGAAAAGAGAAATGTTTCTCGTATTATGACTGCTATCAAGAATTTGAAAAATCCTGCTAAACAAGGTGATAATAATAAAACAGAATAATTAATTTTATGTCCGATACTAAAAAAACACAACATAGAAATTTTGAAGGCGAAGTAGTTAGTGTTGCTGAAAACAAGACTATTCATGTTATTGTCAAAACTACCAAAATGCATCCAAAATATCGTAAGCAATATGTTGTTAGTAGAAAGTTTGCTGTACATGATGAACATTCTCGTGCAAAATTGGGTAATTTGGTTACTTTTGTAGAATGTCGTCCTATTAGTAAAACTAAAAAATGGACATTAGTAAACATTATTAAATAAAACAAATTGAAGTATTAGACATTCGAATTACGAATACTTGCGAATCTACGAATTCGAAAATTCGGAAGCATTCGTAATTCGAATGTAAAGCAATAAAAACACTTTAATATAATTTCAGTATGATTCAACACAGAAGCATGTTAAAAGTAGCAGATAATAGCGGAGCCAAAAAGCTCATGTGTATTCGTGTACTTGGTGGCTACAAAAAAAGATACGCTAGAATTGGCGATATCATCACTTGTTCTGTCAAAGAATCAATCCCTCGTGCTCAAGTTAAAAAAAGTGAAGTAGTCCATGCTGTAATCGTTAGACAAAGAAAAGAATTACGTAGAACTGATGGTACTTATATTCGTTTTGATGAAAACTCTGCTGTGATAATTGACAAAAATACCAAAGAACCAAAAGGTACGCGTATTTTTGGACCTGTGGCTCGTGAACTTAGAAACAGAGGTTACAAAAAGATTGTTTCTTTAGCTCCAGAAGTCCTATAAGGATTAAGAAATAAGAATTAAGCAATATGAAAATAAAAACAGGTGACAAAGTAAAGATTTTGAGTGGCAAAGACAGTGAAAAAACTGGCAAGGTTCTTCAAGTACTAAAAAATAAATTAACTGATAAAGTATTTGTGGTAGTAGAAGGAGCCAATATACTCAAAAAACATTTACGTGCCGGAAGAAAAGGTGAAAAAGGACAGATTATTGAATTACCTGCACCTATTGATATGAGTAATGTAATGCTTATTGATAGTAATTCCAAAAAACCAACACGTGTTGGCTACAAAATAGAAGGTGAAGAAAAGAAACGTGTGGCCAAAGTGAGTGGGGAATTTATTGATTAATTTCTATAAAAATTATGAAACCAGAATTGTACAAAATTTATAAAGAAACAGTAGTACCTGCTTTGAAGGTTGAATTAGGTTTGAAAAATATCATGATGGTACCTAAGATTGAAAAGGTTGTGTTGAATATTGGTTATGGTCGCAATACCAAAGACAAAGCTTTTATAGAAAGACTAGAAAAAACTTTGACTTTGATTTCAGGTCAAAAACCTGTTCATAACAAGGCTAAGAAATCTATTTCTAACTTCAAAATTAGAGAAGGTATGGAAATCGGAGCTTCTGTCACTTTGCGTGGTGCTAAAATGTATGAATTCTTGTATAAATTGGTAAATCTTACTTTTCCTCGTGTGCGTGATTTTAGAGGTTTAGATCCAAAAAGTTTTGATGGTAAAGGTAACTTTACTATGGGTTTCAAAGAGCAATTAGCTTTTCCTGAAATTTCTGGTGAATCAGCTGATAATATCCATGGTTTACAAATTATTGTAAATACTACTGCTGGAAACAATGTAGCTGGTATGGCCTTATTGAGTCATATGGGTTTTCCTTTTAGAAAGAAATAATAAATAATAATTATGGCAACTCAAGCGCAAAAAGCAAAAACATTTGTACATAAACCAAAATATTCCAGTCGTATTGTGAATAGATGTTGGAAATGTGGTCGTAAACATGGCTACATGCGTAAATTTGGTCTATGCCGTATTTGTTTTAGAGAATTGGCTAATCAAGGAATGATTCCAGGTGTTAAGAAATCAAGTTGGTAATTTTTTAAATAAATAATTTAATTATAAAATAATAATAAATAATTATATATCACTATGATGACTGATCCAATCGCAGACATGCTAACGCGAATTAGAAACGCTCAGAAGGCTAGAAAGCCTGTTATTGAGTTACCTTTTGCTAAGGTAAAATTTATGATTGGAAAAATTTTATCAACTAATGGTTATGTGGATGAAGTTACTAAGGTGGAAGGTCCAAAACCTACCCTTACTATTGTCCTAAAATACCATGGTAAAGTACCAGCTATCACTTCTATAGATCGTGAAAGTAAACCTGGTCATAGGGTATATCGTAAAGCAGAAGAAATGCCTAGTGTTTTGAATGGTTTTGGTATGGCTATTGTCTCTACCTCACAAGGTATGATGACTGCCAAAGAAGCTAAAGAAAAAGGTATTGGTGGTGAAGTGATTTGTTCTGTTTATTAGTAAGTTTTAAAAAAAAGATTATCAATGTAAAATATTATTATGTCACGTATCGGAAAACAAGTTATTAGTATTCCAGCTGGAGTTACAGTCAACGTCAATGATGCTCGCGTTGAAGTAAAAGGTCCAAAAGGAACACTAGTAAGACAATTGAATGAAAAAGTAAAAGTAACTATGGCCGATGGTGCTTTGACTGTGGATGTACAAAATAAAGAAGACAAAGCTGAGAGATCTCTTTGGGGTACTTTTGGTGCTCATTTGAAAAATATGATTGAAGGTGTAACAACCGGTTTCAAAAAAGAATTAGAACTGAATGGTGTTGGTTTCAAAGTTGCTATGAAAGGTAAAGATCTGCAATTAGAAGTAGGCTTTTCTCATCCAGTAATTTACAAAATGCCAGATTCAGTTGTAGCTAAGGTTGACAAAAATGTTATTACTCTAGAATCATACGACAAAGAAATGCTTGGTAGTACTGCTTCAGAAATTAGAGCGATCAAAAAACCAGAACCTTACAAAGGCAAAGGTATTAAATATATTGACGAAATAATCAGACGTAAAGCTGGTAAAACTGCTACTAAAGGTGAATAATAAACACTGATTACATTGATTTTAAAAGATTACACAGATTATAAATTGTGTAATGTAAAAATTCAGTGCAATCCAAAAAAACAGTATAAATCCGTGTTAATAAAAATATGAAAAATACAACAGCACAACAAAAAAGATTACGTCGTCATATGAGAAGTCGTTCTCGTATGCAAGGTACAGCTACTATTCCACGTATTAGTGTCTTTCGTAGTTTGCGTGGTATGCAAGCTCAGATTGTGGATGATGATAATGCCAAAGTATTGACTAGTGTAAATAGTAAAAAAGATTTTGATAAGGCAGAAGACGTAGGTGAAAGAAAAGGAAAAATTGCCATTGCTTTTGTTTTGGGTAAAAAATTAGCTTCTAAAGCTAAAGAGTTAAACATTTCAACAGTTGTTTTTGATAGAAGTGGTTACAACTATCATGGGCGTGTGAAAGCTTTGGCCGAAGGTGCTAGAGAAAACGGTCTCAAGTTTTAATTTTGTTAAAAAACTAAATTTTGTATATGTCAAAACCTCAAGGTAACAACAATAAAAGACAAAAACCTAGAAAAGAAAAACCAGAGTTTGATCAAGCTATTGTAGATTTAGCGCGTGTTACTCGTGTTACAAAAGGTGGAAAACATCTTAGTTTTCGTGCTCTAGTTTTGATTGGTGACCGTAAAGGTAAAGTTGGCTATGGTGTTGAAAAAGGTGCTGATGTTCAAATTGCTGTTGATAAAGCTGTTAGACAAGCTCAAAAAAATATGATTTTTGTTCCTTTTGATAAGAAAACTATTCCTCATCGTGTGGAAGCTAAATTCAAAGCTGGCAAAGTAATGATCAAACCAGCCCCTCAAGGCTCTGGTATTATTGCTGGAAGTTCTATTCGTACTGTGCTTGAACTTGCTGGTGTACCAAATGCTTCTGCTAAAATGCTTGGAAAATCAAACAACAAAATTTCTAATGTCAAAGCTACTTTTGCTGCCTTGAGTTCTTTCAAACGTGAAGCTATTGAAAAATCAAGAAAATCTAGAGAAAGAGTAGAAAAAAATAAAGTACAACAAATTGAAGTAAAATCCACTCAAGGCGGATCCGTCTTGAGCGGAAAAGAATTAGACTCTGCTAAAGTTTCAGCTGACAAAAAAGAAGTTGTTGAAAAAAAAGTTGCTAAAAACGACTCTAATCCGTCATTTGTCGGATCAGAAAAAAAATAAAATATATATATGACATTATCTCCATCTACCCTTTCTTCAAAAAGAGTAAAGAAAAATACAAAAAGATTAGGACGTGGTAATGCCTCTGGTAAAGGTAATTATTCAGCACGTGGCTTGAAAGGACAAAGAGCTCGTTCTGGTGGTAAAGGTGGTCTTTTACGCCATGCTTTCAAAGCTCAATTACAAAAAGTACCAAAACTTCGTGGTTTCAAATCACAAGCTTTCAAAGAAGAAACAGTGACTTTGGCTCAATTGCAAAAAGTAGCTGTGGAGGGCGTAGAAGTTACCCCATTTTTCTTAAAAAAACTTAGAGTTATTAGAAGTACTAAGAGAGGTGCCAAGATTGTAGCTGGTGGTGAACTTACTAAAAAAATTATCCTCAAAAATTGTCTAGCTACCAAAAAAGCGGTTGAGATGATAGAAAAAGCTGGTGGAAAAATTGTTTTTTAAAATATCAACTTGATATAAAATTCTAAGTGCTTTATATTTATTTATAGAGAAATAGCCTTTTTTATCTGATTACACCATTAAGAGCACTTTACAATTCACCTAATTTCTAATTACTAATTTCTAATAAAATTCTTAATTTGATAATAATAAACTTTTAGAATTTTATTTGCAGATTTGTATGTAACTTGGGAAATTAAATTTAATCTTTGATTTTTAGGGAACAATTGGTTTGTGGAGTATTTGATTAGAAATTAAAAATTAGTTGAATTAGAAATTTAAATTTGAAAGTGGGTGAATAACATGTTTGTTTTGGACTTTCTTTCACTTAAAATTAAACATTCTTTATCTTAAAATATTATGTGGGAAAAAATAATGCGTATCTGGAAAATCAAGGATCTTAGAAAAAGAATCCTTTTTGTCATGTTTTTGTTTGTGATTTTTCGTTTTACTGCCCATATTCCAGTTCCAAGTATTGATACGGCTAATTTGGCTAAATTTTTGGAGGGTAACCAAGTTTTGGGACTACTCAATTTGTTTTCAGGTGGTACTATGGAGAATTTTTCTATAGTCATGCTTGGTATTGCTCCATATATCACTGCTTCTATTATTTTTCAATTGTTGGGTATGGTCATCCCTAGTCTGGAAGAATTGACCAAAGAAGGGGAGAGTGGTCAACAAAAAATAAACATGTACACTCGTATTACCACAGTTCCTCTAGCTTTCCTACAATCTTTTGCTATGATCAAATTGTTGAGTAATTCTCAGTATGAAATTTTTGGAGGATTAGATTTGTATAGATATATTTCTATCATGATCATGATTACAGCTGGTACTATTTTCTTGATGTGGATTGGTGAGCTTATTTCTGAAAAAAAAATTGGCAATGGTATATCTTTACTTATCTTTGCTGGTATCGTGGCTGCTTTACCAAAAGCTTTAACACAAGCTGTTATCAACTATGATCCTTCACAACTATATATGTATATGATGTTTTTGGTTATGTCTATCGTAACTGTGGTAGCGGTAGTCGTCATCAATGAAGGACAAAGAGATATTCCTGTTAGTTATGCCAAACAAATTCGTGGTAATCACGTCTTTGGTGGTAACACAAGTCATCTACCTTTACGTTTGAATATGGCTGGAGTTATTCCAATTATCTTCGCTATTTCTGTAGTTTTATTTCCTTCGATGATTGCTCAGTTTTTTGTCAATGGCAGTGGTTTCATGGCTCGTGTGTCTCAAGCAACTATTGCTATTTTCAATAATCAACTTATTTATGGCATCATTTATTTTATCTTAGTATTTGGTTTTACTTATTTCTATACTGCTGTTATTTTTCAACCACAAAAAATGGCTGAAAACTTACAACAACAAGGTGCCTTCATTCCTGGTATTAGACCTGGCAAAGAGACAGAGAAATATTTGCAAGACACTATGAGTAAGTTACTTTTTTCTGGAGCCTTATTTTTGGGTGTGATTGCTATTCTACCTCTCATTGTCCGTGCTTTGACTGGTTCACAATCACTCGTGATTGGTGGTACTAGTTTGCTTATCGTCGTCAGTGTAGCGATTGACTCAGCCAAGCAGATTGAATCTCAAATCAAGATGCATGAGTATGACCGTGTATAAGTATTGATTCCACCCTAGGCGGACAAGTTAGACAGACATTACACTTAAAATTTATATCAAAACAATCCTCCAAAGAGGGTTTTTTGTTATTATAGTATTGAAGAAAGTCTTATTTTGTGCTATAATGTAGGTATTAATAATGATGAATATGAAAAAACAAAATATCAAAAAAATCACAAAAAAGGATATCCAAAAAATTGTAGCCAATTCTTCAAAATTGGAAGGTTTAAGTTTGTATAAAGCAAAAAAAAATAGTAAAGCTATTAAAATTTTGAAAAAATATGGGAGGGCTTTCTCGATATAATACAGGCGATGCTGGCTTAGTTGAGCAGGGAGTGTTAAAAAATAAACTGAATATTATTGATAGTCAAGTATTGTCTGATATAGAGACTATTTTGCTCAATGATAGTTATGATTTTTTTATAAATAGGTTACAGAATAAGGGTCTCGTTTTTGATGTGAAGCTGGTATTTGATATTCATAAATTTTTTTTGGGAACATTATATAGTTGGGCAGGCTCTATACGAAAAGTCAATATTTCGAAGGGCGAAAGTTTTTTTGTGCCTTCTGTTTATATACCAAATGCCTTGGATTACTTTGAAGGAATTCTCAAAAAGAATATGCCTATAAAGGGCGATAACAAATCAATAGTAGTCAAAAAAATAGCTTTGATTGCTTGTGAATTCAATGTCATACATCCATTTAGAGAAGGAAATGGCAGAACGATTCGTTTGTTTATAGACTTGCTTTTGTTAAGTATTGGATACAAAGTGGCCGATTATAGTCAAGTGTCTGTAAGAAATTATATAGAAGCTTCTATTGCTGGCATGAATAAAGATTATAAGCCAATGGAAAAGGTGTTGCGTAAAGTACTAAGTATTCAAAAAACTCGTTGAGTTTATTTGCTAGATTTTGTTACTTTTGCTATAATAAAGAAAATTTAAATAAATTATTTTAATCTAATTTTAGGCTTAATAGACAAAATGGGTGCCTAAAAAGTTCAATATGTGACATAATATAGCAATATATTTAACTATTTTTATTATGCTATATAAAAAAAGTGTCCAAAATGTAATTTGAACACAGTTATTAAGAAAGGGAAAAGAAGAAATGTTCAGAGATATCTATGTACAACATGTAAACATTCATACCAAAACAAAAGAAGATCAAAACGAACAAACAAGAAGCTACTAAAAGAATATGTCTGGCAACGCCAGACATATGGTGACTTAGCTAGTAAGTACAATAGAAGTACCAAATGGATACAAAGGAAACTAGATGAAGCAAAAGTCAAATCAGTAGTAAAGATAAACAAAAAAGAGTTAGTATTAGTAGTTGATGTAACCTTCTTTACAAGAACAAAGGGATTATGTGTTTTTAGAGAGCCAAACTTAAAAAAGAATGTCTGGTGGAAAAAAGTTAAAGTAGAAAATACAGATATTTATCTACAAGGAAAAAAACATCTAGAGAAGAATGGATTTGTTATTAGAGCTGTGATTTTAGACGGTAAACGGGGTGTTAGAGAGGTGTTTAGTAGTATACCAGTACAAATTGTCATTTCCATCAAACGCAGATAATTGAGCGCTATTTAACTACTAAACCAAAACTAGAAGCTAGTAAAGAACTTAAAAATATTATTACAATATTAACCAAAACAACTGAACAGTTGTTTACAGAAGAATTAAGTAATTGGTATAACCAATGGGAAACTTTTCTAAAAGAAAAAACCACCAATCCTGAAACAGGAAGGTGGTGTTATACTCACAAAAGAGTTAGATCTGCTTACCGAAGTTTAAAGACTAATTTACCTTATTTATTTACTTACCAAAAGTATCCTGAATTAAAGATACCTAATACAACTAATTCTCTAGATGGATATTTTAGTAGATTAAAAAAATTACTTAATGTTCATAGTGGTCTTAATGAAAAACGTAAGTTCAAAATCATTGTTGAAATACTAAAAGGTAGAAAATAAGCACCCATTTTGTCTATTAACCCTAATTTTATGTTTAGAAAAAAGTTTTTATATTTTTATATTTTTATATTTTTAATTTTTGGTTTGTTTTTGTCAGGTTTGGTTTATTCTACTTGGTCAGAGGATGGAATTCTTACTGTAGATTCACCTTCTATCAATGAATATGTAGGGACTGGCGTTGACTTGTCTGGCAGTTATGCTGTTTTGGGTACATATCCTTCTTTTGGTTCATCAAAAGTGGCTTATTTTTTTGAAACTGATGGTAGTACTTGGTCACAAGTGGATTCTGTGACAACAAGTACGGCTACTGATTATTTTGGTGAGAATGTTGGTATTTCTGGTGATTATGCTTTGGTTAGTGATTATAATGATCTTGAAAATGGTGGGCAATCTGGAGCTGTTTTTGTATATAAACGTAATGGTAGTAATTGGGATGAAATACAAAAATTTGGTGCTAGTGATCCCCATAATACTGATTTTTTTGGTGATGAACTATCTATGGTTGATAATTATGCTGTGATTGGTGCTTATAGAAATGATTATGATCCTGCTGGTCAAAATTTATTATCAGAAGCTGGAGCTGCCTATATTTTTTCTCGTACAGGTGATGTTTGGACAGAAGAACAAAAGATAACACCAACTTCCTCTGATAGGGGTGCTGCGGATTGGTTTGGTAGAGCTTTGGACGTTACAGAAGATGGAAATTATGTAGTAGTTAGTGCTTATAATGATGATGATACGGTTGCTGGGTCTGGTTCATTATTTATTTTTCATAGAGAAAATGGTACATGGATACAAACTGATAAGTTGCATGCGAGTACTCCTGCAAATAATGAGTATTTTGGTAGATCTGTGTCTATTGCAGACTCTGGTGATTATATTATTGTCGGAGCTGATGGTAATGACGACAATGGTAGTAATGCCGGTGTCGCATATATCTTTTCACGTAGTGGTTCTGCTTGGGCACAACAAGCGATGGTGACTTCTACTGATATCGCTGCTGGTGATGGGTTTGGTTATAGTGTTTCTATGTCAGCTGATGGTAGTTATGCTACAGTCAGTACTCCAAATAATGACAGTTACAATGGGGCTGTTTACGTATTTTCACGCAGTGGTTCTACTTGGACACAAACTGAAAAATTAACTTCAAGTCCATCTACAGCAACTAGTTTTGGTTGGGATATCCAGTTAGATAAAACTAACGACAAACTAATTGTTGGTGCTCCTGATTATACGACTAGTACTTTTTCTTCTGCTGGTGGTGCTTATATTTTATCAATGGCTTCTGTTCCTATTGCTCCTACATTTGGAAGTGTTACTGTTGCTAGTAGTTCCATTAGTTTTTTTTGGGATACTGTTGCTGATGCTTCTTATTATACAGTTTCTTCTACCGCTGCTAGCTCTGAGACAACTTCTGATACTAGTTATGTTTGGACTAGTGGGATTTCACCAAATACAGAGTATACTTTTCAAGTTAGCGCTACCAACGCATCAGATCAAGAAGGTGAATACTCAAGTGCTACAACTACATACACCAATCCGGCTAAACCTTTGAGTCTCTCAGCTGTAGCCAATGGTCAAACGTCTGCAAACTTGTCTTGGTCTGCAAATAATAATCCAACAAATACAGTATATAAAATATATAGTGGAAGTACTTTGTATGGTAGTACCACAAGTACCAGTTATACCGTAATTGGTCTTACTGCTGGTACAAGTTATACTTTTACAGTAAGAGCAATATATAATTCAGACAATACTAGTTATGTAGAGTCAGATAGTAGTGGTAGTATCACTACTGCGGCCATAGCAAATTTTGTAATTTTGACTTTGAGTAATGATAATGCTACACCTAGTTATCAATTTTTGAGTAAGTTGGGTGAGGTGCATACTGCTGTAGTTGACGATATCATTGATGATGGGGGTACTTTGAAAGCACAACTTACAATACATTCAAATCCAGTAACAGTAACTTTGGCAGCCGGTGAAAGTCAAAATATTGATACAAATGGTAATGGTAGTAATGATATGACAGTAACAATGAATAGTGTTAGTTCTGGTTCTACTAATTTTACTTTAACATTTTTATCAGCTGGAAGCTCAAAAATTTATGATAACCCTCCAAAAGAGATAGAAGGTATAAAAGCAATAACCATAAATAATTCAGCCCAAACAACAGATAAACAAAAAGTAAACTTAAACTTCAATGTAGAAAATGCCGAATTAATGGCAATAGCTAATAACGCTGAATTTGAAGATGTTTCTTTTGAAAAATATAACTCAACAAAAGATTGGAAACTAACCGAAGGAAATGGTCTAAAAACAGTTTACGCTAAATTTAGGTCCGCTCAAGGTGGGACAATAATCTATTCAGCTCAAATAATCCTCACCGGACAAAATACTGACGCAAAAGATGAAGTAGTAATAGAAACAATAAATGATAATACTAATTGTCCACTAATAAAAGAACAAGCATATAAGACAACAACAAATAAGACAGTATATTATATAACAAGTAACTGTACTAAGAGAGCCTTCCAAAGGTCAGATATTTACTTCACTTACTTTACATCTTGGAAAGATGTAAACCTAACAGATAGTAAGACTCTAAACCTAGTAGCAAATGATAATCTAGGCTTCATGCCATGGGGATCAAAATATGATCCAAAATATGGTGCTCTAGTAAAGACTGTCACAGACCCAAAAGTCTATCTACTACTCAACAACAACAAATACTGGATTACTAATGAAAACGTCTTCAACA
>PFBU01000045.1 GCA_002773185.1 Candidatus Magasanikbacteria bacterium CG10_big_fil_rev_8_21_14_0_10_36_16
TAGGTGAATCCACTAGCCCTGTGATTAGCAGACTAATCAAACTTACTAGGACAATATAATTTTGTGCAGTCAATTTTTTCTTAAAAATATTGGTATAAAAAATATTGAGCAAAATTCCCAAGAAAGCTAGTAAACCTAGTATTCCAGTATTGATCCAGATAGTCAAAAAAATATTATGTGGATGATGAAAAATTTCAATATTTTCACCATTTACTTTTTGGTGATAAGGCACAATCCGCAAACTATAAGAAGCCAAGCCTGAGCCAGCTATAGGGTGGTCTTTGAGAAAAGTCAGAGTTTCACGCCAAATTCCCAGACGAATTTGTCCTGATCTATCTTGCATGGTCAATTCTGTTTTGACACTAGCCAACTGTGGTAGAGAAAATAACAAAACAAAAGCTAAAATAGTTAGGAAGACTGTCACTATTCTAGTTTTTTTGTAAAAAAATAATAAGAGAAAAATTGTCCCAGCCACAGCAATCAAAGCACCGGTAGATTTGGCAAAAAATATTGCCAGGATACTCGTAGGGATAAACAAAATAGCAATGGTAGTTTGCCAATTTATTTTTTTGTATTTGAAAATATTATAAATAGCTAAAGCAAAAAGGGGTGCCAAAAATAAACCAACACCATTGGGGAAACCATACCAAGCTGTGACGCGGTAAG
Organism: Candidatus Magasanikbacteria bacterium CG10_big_fil_rev_8_21_14_0_10_36_16; assembly: GCA_002773185.1. Classification (GTDB taxonomy): domain Bacteria; phylum Patescibacteriota; class Patescibacteriia; order Magasanikbacterales; family UBA922; genus UBA1557. Next base: position 667 of record PFBU01000045.1, read on the forward strand.
TGCTTTGGTTGGTCCAAAAAGCATAAGGTACCATGAAACCAGTAAAGTGTTGGTAAATGGCGAGTATAGAAGTTAGAAGTCCCGAAATTAACAAAGCTGTAATTAATTTTTTACTATATTTTTTGTCTAGACCAAGTAGAAGTAAGAAAAACAAAATAGGCTCAATAAAAAAAGCTTTCCATTCACCAAGAGCTCTAGTAATATCGGCGCTAGTAAAGATAGAAATAGTGGAAGCTGTTATGAAGAGTAGTAGGAAAAGAAAAAAATAGAAATATTTTTTGAAATAATGTTTTAATTGATTAAAGATTTGTTGGTGAAATCTAACAATTCCTATTATGAAAATAAGTGCAAATTGTAATTCCAAAAGTGTAGTAGGTAGGGGACCGATTTGAAATCTGAGAACATAACTTGGTAATAATACCAAAAACAAAAACAAAGCATAATCAAAACGTCGCCAGACTAAGACAGAAAAAAATATTAAATAAATGATTGTCAAAATATTGAATTCCATATTAACTCTTGAGACTTAAAATATCTTTCAATTGGTTTTTGGAAACAGCCCTTGTCGCAAATAGCATAATAGTGTAAATCAAGACACTGATTATTATAATAACTAGAACTGGTAGTTTCATTAGCCAGACTATTATAATACCCATGACCACACTGGAGAGTACTACTTTTCGTAAAAAACCATAATCAATTTTGTCTTTGACATTTTTCCTAGCTACCAGGGTGACCATCACAGCGGTGTACCATTCAGAAAAAACAGTCATCCAGGCGGCACCATACATTCCATATTTTGGTATGAAAATCATATAGCCAGCAAAGGTAATAATAGCATTGCTGATATAAACCCACAAAACTTCTTTTTGTAGATTGACGGCGACAACAAGATGTCCAAAGATTCCTGCCCAAAATACTCCCAAAATAGCTAGAGACAAAATTTGCAAAGCATTGCCAGAAATATAAAATTCTGGTCCAGCTACCAACACCATAATTTTGTGAGACAGGAGAAACAAACCAGTAAACATTGGTATAGCCAGGATCATCATGGCATCAAAAGCTACTTGGTAACGTTGTTTGAATTCCTCTTTGTTTTTTTGTATCCAAGAATTGGCGAGTAGTGGCAACATGACACCCATAATCATCATCGCTGTTTGGACAACAATGTCTATGACCCGATAAGCTGCACCATAAATACCCACCTCAGTTTGTGAATTAAAATAACTTAGTAACAAGACATCACCTTTCAAATAGACAACATTGAAAATAATAGCGACAGCTATTGGCCACATTTTTATTATTATTTCTCGCCAAATAATTTTGTCAAAACTGAAATTAAGTTTGGTTTTTTTGCGTATAAATAAATAGAGGGTGGTAGTGTAGACAAGACTAGCTGCTATTATCACCCAAATAATAGTCAGGAATTGAGCTTGGTAATAAATGGCTATAAAAAGTCCGGCAACCAAGACAATTCTACCAATAATTTCTCCAAGAGCTTGAATTTGCATCTGGAGTTTTTCTTGCAAAAAACCAATGAAAACTTGATTGAGGGAAATAGCCAAAAATGAGATAGCTGTAAAAGCAATGGCAACTTTGACAGTATTTGGATAAGGGAAAAATAAAGCCAAAAGTGGTGCTAGACTCAAGAAAAATAAAGCAGACAAAAATCTAAAAGTAAGGATATTGTTGAATATTTTTTCTTTAGCAAATTTGTTTTCACCAAGCATCTGGGCAGTGACCGGGGTCATACCAAAATCTATGAGTATACCTATCACACTCAAAAAGGAGACGGTCGTAATATACCAACCAAATTTTTCTTGACCAAGATAACGAGTCATCATAGCGACAGCAGCCAAACCAAAAAAAGTAGAAATGACTTTTCCGATCATTTGAAACATGGTGTTGTGGGCGACTTGTTTGGCGACTGACATAAGACATTGATTACACTGATAAATTTACAAATAAATACTTTATTTTAAATAAATGTTCTCTAAATTTATCCTCTTTCTGATTAAATAATTTATGAATTATTATTCAAAACTTATGCCCATTTTACCAAATTTTGCTTAATTTAGCAATATCTACAACTGTTGGAGAAAAATACTAAAATGTGCTATAATAATTAAAGATAATTTATCCGTTTGTAACTTGACTTTCTTATGCTTTTCAAAAAAGTTTCCTTATCTTTTATCAGTTTGTTTGCCTTGGGCAGTTTGTTTGTTTTTACACCGGCTATAACCAGGGCTGTTACTTTGCCAGTAGTTGCTGTACGTGATCCGGGTTTTGCTGCCAAATATGTTAGTCAAAGTATCAATGATCCTATCAAAGTTGAAGCTGAAGCGACAGTCACAGTGGACTTCAAATTCAAAAATGTTGGCACGGCTACTTGGGATAGTAATAGTAAAAATTTTGTTTCGGCTTTCACCATGGAACCACGTTATCATATCTCGGATTTTGCTGGCGCCAATTGGTTGGACAAAGAACAAACTGCCAAAATTGCTGGCAAAGTAAAACCTGGTGAAACAGGTGTGGTTAGTGTCCAAATAAAAGCTCCAGAAAAGACTGGTACTTATACTGAGAAATTTTGGTTAGCTTCACAAAACTATTCTTGGATTAAGGGTGGTTATTTTTATTTTATTCTAAATGTGGTACCAAAAACCACAGTTTCTACTGCGCCAAGTAGTGTTACAACCGATACCAATAGTACTACTACAGTTCAGGTTTCTTCTAGTGAATATCGGGCCAAACAATTTATCTTAAATACCAAAAGCGTAACTGCCTCTGGGGGTGAAAAAGTCAAAGTAATTCTTGGTTTGCAAAATCTAGGTACAGCTACTTGGCAGAAGTACGCTATTGTGGCCAATAGTCCAGTGTCTTTGGCTAGTGAGGCTATTTCCAATTTGACTTTTGCTGACACTGATTGGAAAAATAATAATACTATTTTAGAAAAAACTCAGGAAGTAGCTCAGTGGGGTGTGACAAGAGATCAGTTCAATTTTGTGACACCTAGTAAAGCTGGTACTTATACTCTGACCTTGAAATTGAAAGCTAATGACAAAGAAATAAATGGTATGGTGGTAGATATTCCCGTGACTGTAACTTCCAATGCGCCAAATTATGTAGATGCTCCTGTCAATAATCCAGAAGTACCACGCTTGGCTAGTGAACCTACTATTAGAGTAGGTATCTGGCAAAATCCAACAGACAAAGTAAAATTTCAATCAGCTGATGATGATTATGTAGTTTTTGCTGGTGGTGTACAGCAGGGTATTTTGACTAGAAATACTTTGACTACTATGTATTATCAAGATGGTACTTATTATTTCAATTCTTTGGGGTTAGATTTTTCTACTAGTGATTTTATTCGTTTAGTGCCACAAAGTAATATGCATGCAGTGTATTCTTTGGTCAATTATGATAGAGAAGTAGGCTGGAAAGGACCAGTTAATTTCAATAAATATCGTGGTGTCATGGAACTTCGTAAAGTAAGTAATAGTGCTGATGTCTACGTAATCGAAGAAGTTTTGATGGAAGATTACGTGGCTGGTATTGCTGAGACTTCCAATATTGGTCCAACAGAATATGTCAAAGCCTTGCTTGTCGCTGCTCGTACTTATGGCTATTATATCAAAGAATATACTACCAAACATGATTCTCGTAATTTTGATGTGGTGGCCAATACAGGTGATCAACTTTACCTTGGCTATGCTAGTGAACTACTTATGTCAAATGTAGTAGCTGCGCAGAAAGCCACTAAAGGATATATGATAACTTATAACAGTGATATTGTTATCACTCCATATTATGGTAATAGTGATGGTCGTACCAGAAGTTGGACAGAGGTTTGGGGTGGAGCTGCCAAGCCTTGGCTTGTCTCAGTGCCAGCCGTTTATGATCAGAGGGACAATATGGCGATGTATGGTCATGGAGTAGGTATGAGTGCTCGCGATGCTGCTTATATGGCTGACGAAGGTGGCAAAAGTTGGCAAGAAATATTGCATTATTATTATACTGGTATAAATATCAATTTGATTTAT
>PFBU01000074.1:0-226 GCA_002773185.1 Candidatus Magasanikbacteria bacterium CG10_big_fil_rev_8_21_14_0_10_36_16
TGGAAGCAGTGATTCTTGAAGCCAATTACATCAAGAAATTTTTGCCGAAGTACAATGTAGATGGGAAAGATGATAAGAGTTGGAACTATGTCGTGGTTAGCGATGATTTATTTCCAAGAGTTTATACTGTTAGACAACATGAACTTAGCAACCAGCAGAGTCAGCAGATACAGCAGACTCAGCAATACAAATATATTTTTGGGCCGTATCCTGGACTTAAAACGCG
>PFBU01000074.1:275-4761 GCA_002773185.1 Candidatus Magasanikbacteria bacterium CG10_big_fil_rev_8_21_14_0_10_36_16
TGGTAAGCCTTTTAGGCCCTGTTTATATAGACAAATTGGACAGTGTTTGGGAGTATGTACTGGAGAAATAAGTTCGAGAGAATATAAAAGCAAAGTCATTAGACCACTCGTGACGTTTCTTCGTGGTGGCAAAAAAAAATTGATTAGTATTTTAGAAACAAAAATGAAACGAGCTTCTAGTCGAGAAGATTTTGAAGAAGCTGGACGTCTGCGTAACCAGATAAATGCTTTATCAAAAATTCATGATATTGCTTTACTCAATAAATCTTTTGTAGAAGACGTTCATAGTGACAAGTCGCGACTTGTCACTACTGTGCAGAGAATTGAAGGCTATGATATTTCTAATCTTGGCTCTACGGGTAAAGTGGGAAGTATGGTTGTTTTCAATAATAGAGAAGCTCTTAAATCTGAGTACAGAAAATTCAAAATAAAAACAGTTGAGGGACAAAGTGATGTGGATTGTTTGCGTGAAGTATTAGAACGCAGAGTGGTGCGGATTGTTACGCAGAATGACGCAGATAGGTGGCCTGCACCAGATGTGATTTTAATTGACGGCGGAAAACCGCAAGTCAATGCTGCGATGCAAATTTTAAAAAAACACAAATTAAATATTCCACTAGTCGGCATTGCCAAAGGTCCGGAGCGTAAGAAAAATGATTTTATTTTTGGTGTGAAGACTCGAGAATTTATTAAGTTTGTAAATGAGAATCAAGATCTTTTGATACGAGTGAGGGATGAGGCGCATAGGTTTGCAATTACTTTTCAGAGGAGTCTACGTGGTATTAAAAGATAAAAATATTAAAATATTAAAATATAAAACAGCCTTGGCTGTTTTATAATCTATTGAATAAATATTAGTTTACATTAGTTAGTATTTTTATTTATTTATAATCGCAAAAACTTTTCTAAACCCCTCTTTGTTATTTTCATATTTTAATAATTTCAAAGCTTCTTCAAGGTTGCACCATTTTTTTTCTTCATGTTCATCAGAAAGTATTGCGTCTGTGTTTGTATCTATCTCTACAGCAAAAACATATTCTTTTATTCTACCATGTATTTCGATATCAAATTCAAAATAATAAACATCTTCAAAAAAATTTAGATAATCTTTTATTTGTGTTTCTTCGTACAACTCTCTTTTTGCAGCAGCTTGTAATGTCTCATCATCATTTGCTCCACCAGTAATTGGTTGCCAGAAACCGCCACGTGATTCTATTCTTTTTAGTAATAAAAATAATGGTTGATTATCTACCACTTTATAAACAATGATTTCTACTTGAGCAATTCTTTTTGGCATAAAATTTTACTTTCATTCATTATACCAAATTTAAAATAAATATTGGCAAATCTTAGCCAATATTTTTGTTTACTGTGGATATATGGTGGATAAATGGGTTGAAATGGTTGAAAGTGGAAACAAAGTGGTATATAATGGTTTCAAGTGGTAAGAAGTGGGGAAAATGCTTGTCTCTCTACTTAATAAAAATTATGTTCATAGGAGAATACGCACACAACTTAGACGACAAAGGACGCCTTGCTATCCCGAAAAAGTTTCGTACTGATTTGTCCAAAGGTGCAGTTGTCACTAGGGGTCTAGATAACTGTTTGTTTTTGTACACAAAGGCAGAATGGAAAGTGCTTGCTGACAAACTCGCTAGTTTGCCATTTTCACAGGCCAATAGTCGTGCTTTTGCTCGTCTCATGCTCGCCGGAGCTATGGATGTGACAATTGATAAACAGGGTCGTATCATTTTGCCAGATTATCTTCGTAATTTTGCTGGTCTCAAAAAAGAAATTATTGTAGCCGGTCTGTACAACCGCCTAGAATTGTGGGATCAGAAAAATTGGGAAGATTACAAGAAACGTACTGAAGCAGAAAGTGGACAGATTGCTGAACAAATGTTTGACCTGGGAGTTTAAATCAATTAGTAATTATTAATTACTAATTAATAATTATTAGTTAATATGAGACACGTACCTGTATTATTACAAGAAGTTCTAGAAACACTAAACCTTGTATCTGGTAAGAATGTTATTGATTGTACACTTGGTGATGCTGGACATGCGGAAAAAATATTAGAATTGACTTCTCCAGATGGAAAGTTGTTGGGAATAGATGCCGATGCTGAAGCAATTTTGCGAACGAAACAATTTTTGTATAAGTTTGATAAGCGTGTAGTATTTGCTCGCGATAACTTTGAAAATTTGGGCAACATTGTCAAAGAAAATAAATTTGACAATGTTGGTGGAATTTTGATTGATTTGGGTTGGTCTAGTCCACAGTTTGAAGAACGTGGTAGGGGATTTAGTTTCCTCAAAATCGATGAACCGCTTGATATGCGTTATGATACTTATCTCAAGTGTTTGCATGAAGCGGAAAATCCGCCTTTGACACCAGATGGTAAACCAATTTATGGACCATGTAGCGCAGCTGAGTTGATTGACCATAAGACTGTAGAAGAATTATCGGAAATATTTCGTAAATATGGTGAAGAAAATCTTAGTAAAGAAATTGCACAAGCGATTGTAGAGAAAAGACAAGATTTTTCGATTGAGACTGTTGGTGATTTGGTGGACATTATTCTGGAAGTCTATAGAAAAAAATTGAAAATCTCGACTCAGTTGGGACAGACTGAACAAAGAATTCCTTGGGTAGGTGGTTTGCATCCAGCTACCAAAGTCTTTCAAGCTTTGCGAATTGCTGTTAATGATGAGTTGGGAGTGATAGAAAGAGTTTTGCCACAGGCAGTAGAAATATTGCAGAGTGGTGGAAGACTTGTTGTTATCACTTTTCATTCTATAGAAGATTCTATTGTCAAACATTATTTCAAGTCACAAAATAATAAAACAATTAAAATTATCACTAAAAAACCTGTCATTTGTAGTGAGGAAGAACGAGAAAAAAATCCTCGTGCGCGTAGCGCCAAATTACGGGTAGTGGAAAAATTATAAATTTTCATTACTTATGAATTCTTACATAGAAAAAAAACAAACTCTTCGTGAGAAAAAAGAAGCTTTGAATAAACTATTATTTAGTACTTCTTTCCGGGTGTCAGTTGGTATTTTTGTTCTTATTTTTGGTGTGTTGTATATTTTGAAAACTACTTCTGTTTCTACCAAAGGCTATATGATTAGTGATTTGGAAAAACAAGTAGCCACTCTAGAATATGAAAATAGAAAAATGGATGTAGAGGTAGCCAAATTGAAATCTATGCAAAGTTTGCAAGATAGAATTGCCAGTACAGACTTGGTAGTTGTTGCTAACGTAGATTATCTCAATATTTTGGATGGTTCAGTGGCTGTAAGATAAATTCGGATATTCGGATACCTGTCCACCTATGGTGGAATACAGATTTACGGATAAGTATTGAAAAATTGAAAGTAATAAGCAATCACGTAACAAATATGTTACGTGTTTTTGTTTTTTGTGGTATAATTAAAACAATTAATAATTAACAATTAACAATTAGTAATTATTAATTACTAGTTATTAATTAAGTATTTATGTTTCTTATTTTATTACAACGCATGCTCTTGGAATTGCTTTGGGATATTATTTATTTTCCAATCTGGTGGTATACCGATGGTGCAAGAAAAGTTTTGGTATCCTGCGTCAATATGATAAAAGATGTCAACGCCATGATGTCTCCTGGTTTGTGGCTCAAAAATATGTTTGTACCGATGTTTGGTCAGTATGATTTGCAAGGACGTCTGGTAAGTATTTTGATGCGTTTTTTCAATGTTATTTTTAGAACAATCGGTCTTTTGATCTGGGTGATTTTAGTAGTTGCTTTATTTTTTGTCTGGATTTTGTTACCAATGGCAGTATTATATTTTTTGACTGATTCTATCATATCTTTACTTCAAATTAAAAAATAATTTTTTTGTTAGAAATATTTTTATTATGCTTTTCGCTAAAAATAAAAAAATAGAGACAGCAGTTTGTGACAAATGTCAGGGGACTGGTTTTTTGCAATTTCGTAATTGCCCAAATTGTAAGAAGATGCATGCTGGATTTTTTTATAATAATCTTTTTGTTTATTTTGGTCAGTCTTTGACACTTTATAATATCAAGTTGCGTCAAGCTCGCAAAATTTTGAATTTTGTGAGAATTCTGCTAGCTCTTACATTTTGGTTGGGTTTTTGGGCGATGCTCGTCTATAGTGTTTGGCAGACTGACAAAAATATTAGCAAACTTTTGACTGTTTCTTTTTGGATTGATGACAAAGAGAAAATGCGTATTTTGTTTTGGTTGGGCTTCATTGCTCTTACTTATTTATTTTACAGATTTTCTGTCCAAAACAAAGTTGTAGAAGAGATAGATTACAATTTTTTGAAAAAAAATGTTGACAAAAAAGATGATATTATTGCTAGAGATTGGCTTGGTATTAGAAAGATTTCACACAAAAATAAATTTGATTTGAGTAACTTTCTTACTGAAAGTACTAAAGAAGTTTTGCAAAATAGTTTTTTATTAGCTAAGACT
>PFBU01000079.1 GCA_002773185.1 Candidatus Magasanikbacteria bacterium CG10_big_fil_rev_8_21_14_0_10_36_16
TTCGTTTCAGGTTAGTTAGCTTTTTTATATATGAATTATCAGTGGATTATAGTTATAGCTTTGGTGGTTGTTGGTATAGTTTTTTTGAGCCGTTTTCGCAAGACTAAATTATTTAGCAATTTTCCTTTTGAAGATGGAGAAGAAGTGGTTTTCACCGAAGAACCAGCTTTACTCCAACATAAACAATCATCTATTGTTGGTGCCAAGACGCAAAGAAATTACCATGTTTTGATGCGCCCGATTGTAAAAGTTACTAATAAAGGAAAAATTATTTTTGCGCAAAAATATAAAAATGATGCCCTTGTTTACGCTGTTTTTTCTCTAAAAAATTTGGCTGATGAACAAAAAAATGCTTGGAAAAACTTGGGTTATACGTTTGCTACTTTGTCAGGGCAAGATATCAAAGCTACTGCTAGCACCAAAAAAGCTGCTTATGAAATAACATTTATCGGTGGTAATTCAGATCCAGTTACAGCAACTATGGGGGTAAATGATTTTATTATGCAAATTTATACCAATGATATTTCTAGTTATGAAAAGAATCTTGGTGTGAAGATAGGTGTTCAGTAATATTTTTTGAAAAATAAAGCAGCCTTTTGTGGGGCTGTTTTTTTGTGTATACAGGTACTTGACAAAATAGCCAAAATGTGCTATACTCGCCAGTTCAAAATAAGTCAGATTTGCCTTGTTTTGACGTTATTTACAATTGAAAGATCAGTCCCGATTTATCGGGATGTGTGGTTGTGGCTCATGAGTCTAGGTACATTTCGTACGTAGGCACTCGGCCCCAATCACGCACTAGGAGTTTGTCATGCGTACGGCCATCGTGACTTTGTTTCTCGTCCTCATCGCCATCAACCTCAACACCGGCTGCGACGCCGGCAACAACGGGATCCCCTCCTACGACCAGACCGATGTCGTGGTGCAGGAGCAGATCAGCTACTGCAACGATGACAACGACTGTCTGCGTGGCTACAGGTGCGCGGAGATGCAGGACCAGGCCGACAAGGTCTGTGTCCTCGAGGAGAACACCCCGGCGGGTACCGTCAGTGGTGTCCAGATGTGTGGGGACTACATGCTCTGCGAGGCCGGATCCCAGTGTATGATGTTGCAGTCTGGAATGGTCTCGGTCTGTGTCAAGTTGCCCGAGCCGGTCGTCGAGACGTCTTGTCCCTTCGAGGTCGTTGGCGATGGGAAGTTCTTCGTCTCAGACAATGGTATCACCACTGTCACCGTGGCACAGTACTTCCCAGAGACCTGCGAACTGCTTATGTACCAGGAGGGCAACTTGGCTGGAATCAACTGGTACTACCACTTCTACATCGACGAGAACGGTGAGAAGGCGGTCTATGGCAAGTGGGCAACTGAGAACAACGCTCAGGTAAAGCTGCTCTACCTGTCTTACGTCCGCATCACCATTCGTGAATCATACAACGAGCTTGATTATGGTGGATGGTATAAGGAATATACCTTCACCAGGATTCTTGGTCTCTACTGACACTGATCTTTATTTTCACGCCATACCAACTTTCCTTCGGGAATGTTGGTGTGGCAAGGAGTCTCCCGATTTTATCGGGACTGATGAGTCCATAAGGACGAAACTCCAAAAATTAAAAATTACCAAACTAATGGTAATTTTTTATTTAGAAAATATTATTTTAGAAATAGAACATAGACCACCAAGATTTGTTTTTGGTTTATCCTGGTAATCTTTTGAAATCTGTGTTCTATCTCTTTGAAATTTATTTACAAATTCTTCAATCTCCCTGCAAATATTTCTTTTGCACTTTTCGCTTGCACCCAAGTCCAGTTGTCTTCATTAGCTTTTCCTTGCTCTCTCCATTTTTGTTCAAGAATATTTTTACCAGAATCAACTACTTCAATAATTCCACGTCTGACGCCATGATTGTATTTACCATCACTTGGCCATTTGAAAGAGTGAATATAATTTATTTTTTTTAAATTATTATTTTCTTTTTCAACTGATTTTACAAACATAATATGATTGTAATCTTGTGTTGGGCCACTACCAATAAAAATAATTAAGTCGTTGGCTTGGACATCTTTCAACTCTATTTTTTTGGTATTACTTTCGTGAGCTAGAGTGGTGACACCACAATTTTCAGCTGGACGAAGTTTGGCAATCATTTTTCTAACAATACTTCTGGCAAGTGGAAAGTGTATGATTTGTTTTAGTTTTTTATTTTTTGTATCTTGTACCAAAGCATCTAAAATATAATAAACAAAACCAGAACAATCTACACCAAGATTATTTTCTACTAGAAATTCTTTTATTTTTTCGGCTGGCAAATCATTCAAATCTATTCTTTCTTTGAGAGATATTATTTGTATTTCTTCTTCAATATCTTTTGGACTACCTTTGCCAATGAGTACTGCAAGTGCTCCACGGATAGCACTTCTGCGGTTGTTGAGGTATGGTGTTTGTACCTTCTTTTCTGCGATGTTTAGATTTAGATAATGATTGATTGTACTTTCTAACAATGTTGATTGGTTGATTGGTTGATTGGTTAATTGGTTAATTATTTTTAAACCATTTTTGTTGAACTCATTGTGACTTTCCATGATAGATGTTTGTGATTGAATTCGGAGGAGGTCTGAATTTTCTTTGGTGTTGTCGTATTTTATAACTGTAAAGTTGTCTTTTTCTAGATTTTTTTTCATTGTTTGTAGTTGTGTTTCTGATAGATCAGAGTTTTTGCGAAAAATAATTTGGGCACCATCAGTTATCTCAATCAATTTTTTATCTGACAAGTTACACCCAAGTAAAGCTAATAGATGTCCTTCAAAAGTAGTTATTCCATTTTCGTTTTTTCTATTTGCCATTTGCAATTGTGATTCAAAAGTTGTACTAGCCGGTTGACGCGCATTGATTTCAATCAAGTAAAGATTATCGGAATTTTTTTCCAAGATAATGTCAACTCCAAAAAGTCCGCGCCAATTTTCGCTTTGCATTTTTTGGCCAACTGTTTCCACAATTTCTCTATATTTGCTCAATTGTTTTTCAGTCAAAAGTTTGTGAGCTAGACCCCAATCATTGCCAATCGTGGCAAATTTGTTTTTGGTAAATGGTTTAAGTCCAGTGATTTGATAACTAATATTTCCCAAAATAATTTCTTTGTTTGTGACAATATTATTGTTGGTAAATAATGTACCATCAACAAATCTGGTAGTTTTACATTCACGTTTTGGAAATTTTGTTTTTATTTCTTCCAATTGTTTTTCTGATTCAATAAAAATGGTACCACTGCCAGTATGAGATTGGTTGTATTGCAATATAAATTTTTCTCCATTAAATTTCAAATTATCACAAACATCTATTTTGGCGTTTGGTAAATATTTATTTTCTTCGCCAAGCCATTGTACCCCAGAAATTTTTTGTTCAATTTTATTGGCGAGCTCAGCACTTGGATTTAGAAGTTGCCAATTATTTTCAGCACAGATTTTTTCTATTTGGGTGGTTGGTTTGAAAACTAGAATTTGTGGATTATTCTTGTCCGCTGTAGCTTTAGCAGAGGTGGATATTTTGTTTATGAAGTTTTTTGCTTTCTCAGTTTGCAATAGTTCCCAAGTATCTAGTTGTTTTTGTGCTTCAATTAGCAAAATGTTACTTTTGTTTTTTGCAACCTGCTTGGCAAAGTCGCCAGTATTTGAGATAATGTAGTAAGAAGGATTAGACAAATCAAAACCAGTGGCACGTTCAATGTCACGGGTGATGTAGATAATGTTTTTGTTTGATAATTCTTGCATAATGTTTTTTGTTATTCTTCTCAAAATAAACGTATAACTTAGGCATTTATTTATAGCGAGTATAGTCTAAAAGTGTAAAAAAATCAAGTTATTATTGTTTTTTTAGGAAAGATTCCTCGCTTCGTTCAGAATAAAAATATGGATCAAATCTACACAACTTTAAGAAAATTTGGAAAAGTAAAACTAAACGAGCCAATGTCCAAACATACTACTTTTAAGCTTGGTGGTCCGGTTAAATATTTCATTACAATTGATAATGCTGACAAACTTGTTGAAGTCTTGAACTTTTTGCGTGAAGAAAATGTGGAATTTATAATTATTGGTGGAGGAAGTAATGTACTTTGTTCTGACAAAGAATTTGATGGTGTGGTAATAAAAATTGCCAACAACGAAATAAAATTATTGGAAGATAATGTTTTACAAGCTGATGCTGGTTGTGTTACCGTAGCAGTGGCACGTGAAAGTGTGAAGTTTAATCTGACTGGATTTGAGTGGGGGATTGGTGTACCTGGCACAATTGGCGGTGCAGTGCGTGGTAATGCTGGTGCTATGGGAGGGGACATGAGTGGTAATTTATCAAAAGTAGAAGTCTATCGTCAAGGAGAAATTTTGGAATTATCAAACGAAGAATGCGAATTTGCTTATCGTGAAAGTATTTTCAAACATAATAATGATGTGGTT
>PFBU01000026.1:0-4412 GCA_002773185.1 Candidatus Magasanikbacteria bacterium CG10_big_fil_rev_8_21_14_0_10_36_16
AAACATTTAAATATGCAAAATACTTTAACCATAAATCTGAATACATCAACTAAATTTTTTCTTCCTCTCCTCTATCCATTTGATCTTGAAATTCTTTTTTGGCTCTTTCAATATCCATCAGTTGTTGAGGATTGGAAGTAACCAATTGGTCTTCGGTATAAGACGCCACAATCTGGATAGCTACATGTTTATTACCAGCAAAAAATATACCTTGACCAACAGGGCTATCCAAAAGTAAATATTTTTCACCTTCAGTCAACATAAAAGTCTTTTGGATAGTATCAATAGCCGACGGGGATTGTCTCAACAAAAGTTGCATAGCAGAATTGTTGACAATAGCTTGACCATAAGGCGAACGTAAAAAATCGTTGACATCTTGAGTAATCGTCGTTACACCCAAAAAATACTTACGACAACGTTTGACAAGAGCATACATAAACCTAGCACTATCTTCATACATCATAAGCCACCAAGCCTCATCAATCATGAGTAATCGTTTCTTACGTTCAGAACGAACAATATTCCAAATATAATTTACCAAAGTATAAATAGCCATCGGTCGTAATTCATCCTCCAAATCACGCACACTAAATACTACCAACTGATTACTCGTGTTGACATTGGTTGGTGAATTGAATAGTCCGGCAAAAGTACCATCAGTAAATTTTTTTAGTCTAATAACCAAATTATCCGCTCCTTCCATACCTGACAAAACATCTACCAAATCCTGCATCACCGGAGGTTCAACTATGGACAAATCACTATTGATGGTAATATCTTTTTTGGCGTAAGTTTCAAGTAACGCCCTATCCAAGATGGAATCTTCAGTAGAAGTTACATTACCAAGCATAATACGCAACAAACCTTTGATAGTGATTACTGAACTCCTAATAATATCTTCAGTAGAAATTTGTTGTCCGACAGGACGAGGTAAATCAAAAGGATTTACTTTACTTTCTGAAGACAAAGAAATATTGATATAAGTGCCATTGACGGCTTCAGAAAGATGAGCATATTCCATTTCTGGATCAATAACAATGACATCTATCCCGAGCATCAGACTACGCAAAATTTCCAATTTGACAGCATAGGATTTACCAGCGCCAGAAGTAGCAAAGACTACCATGTTGGCATTTTGGAGAGAAAATCTATCAAACAAAACTAAACTATTATTGTGTCTATTTATACCGTACAAAATACCATCATCGCTAGTAAGTTCAGAAGAAATAAAAGGGAAAGAAGCGGCAATAGGTGAAGAATTCATGTTGAAAGAAATAACTAACTCATCAATACCAAGTGGCATGGTAGAATTGAACCCCTGTTCAGATTGAAATAAAACATGTTTACTATGAATAAGTTTAGAACCAAAAATATTATGTATATCTTCAGTATTTTTGTCCAATTCGTCCTTGTTCGAAGCATACAAAGTAATGTAAAAAGCAAATTGAAAAAAATGTTCAGTGCCTTGGGTCAAATCGTCACGCAATGATTCAATATCGCGCAAAGCTGTTTCACGTAGTGGGTCACGAGCTGCACCCTTTTCAGCATCAGCCGAAAGTTGAGCTTGTAAGGCGCCTACTTTGTTCTTCAATTGTTTCAAAATTATAACCGCATTTACTGGATAAAAAAACATACTGACATCCATACTCAAATTCAAATTCAGTATAGTAGCATTCCAACCTACAGAAATATAACGTGGATAACTTGTTATAAAAATAGTACGTAACAAAATATTGCCAAGCTGTAAAAAACTAGAATCAACCTTAAAAGCTGAAGGTGCTATCAAATCACGTATTGCTACAGTACCCTCACGATAGACACGCTCTTCTTCCAAAGATATAAGATCTTCCTTTATTTTACTTTTTTCTTGCTCTTCATGATCAATACTCTTCTTACTGTGGAGCATTTTGGTTGTGATTGGTCTAAAAGGCATAAACTAGTTAATTATTTAATTGGTTTATTTTTATTATCATAGAAATTATAAATTTCAAAGCTCAAATGCCCAACAAAATTCAAAATATAAATGTAAAAAATTTGTAATTTGGAATTTAATAACTATATTTCTTCTATTTGCTGTTGTTCAATATCGCCAAGCTGTTCGGCAAAAGATATGTCAGGATTGTAAGTATTGTAATAAAGTTCAATTAAAGACTGGGTATCCAATTGGGCAACTTGCAAACCAATTCCTTCTAAGCCAGAAGAAACTTGTCTAACACGCAAATCCAATTCTTCTTTGCGCTGTTTGAATCTCTCATCTTTTAAACGCAAAGTAAGAGCTGGCTTGATGACTTCCTTGAATCTTGCCCAAAAACTTTTTTTCTTGTTGGAAAGCGGATCGTAAGATACTACTACATAATATTTTTTTGTCATAATCTTGCCAATATCTACCAATTCTTCAATAAATGAACGATAATCTGCTGTCTGCACACGTAAAAGCTCATTGGTTTGTTTTTTTTCTTGAACAATTAACTTTTCTAAGTATGGTTTTATTTGCAAACGACGAGATTGTACACAAATTTGAATTGGAAAATCTAAGGAATTCAAAAACCCAACATAAGCAGAGATAATTCCATTTTGTTCATCTTCTGATTTGAGAGCAAAATTTATACTTGAAGTTATCAAAACAGAACGTAAAGTTCCATCCTTCAATACTACCACACCATCTCTTACTTCGGCAATTGGCAAATAAGTTTGGGTACTTGGTTTTTTGGCTGTTTTTTTGACTGCTTTTTTGTTTTGCATAAAAATAAATTATAAATCGTCCTCTGGTCTATAATAACCACCAGTATTTACAAGTAAAGCCAAATCTCTAATATGTTTACGTTTTACTGATTTTTTATTACTATTTAATATTTCAGATATTTTTACTTCTTTACGCAAATCGTCCAATTCTTTCTTATCATAATGTTTACGCCAGATACGTAGCGATGGTTTTTTAACAGATTGGACAACATTCAAGACAAAATAATGGAAAGTTTGGCCATTTATTTTTACAAAAGAAAAAAGTAAAGCTAACCCACCAAACAAAACCAAAGCAAAAATAAATAAAGTAAAATCACCAAAACGATAAAACAAAAAAATAATAATTCCAGCCACAAGCATAATCAAAAACTGTCTGGTGGTAATAGGACCAATAATCTTGTCTTCAACATCAATAAATTGTGGAACTATAAACTGTTGCATAGCTAAACTACTAATTTACTATTTATATCTACCAAACTTTCATACTCTGCTAGAGTAATGAAATTAGCTGGATCTTTGGTTTGTAAAACTTGTTTTACCGTCATTTTTTTGTTTATTGCCTCGACAGTAGTGTCTACATACATTTTATTCAAAAAACTTCCTTTCCAGCCATCTAGAGTATCCAAGTACAATAAGAAAGAATCAGCCTTCCAACCCACGAATTTGGAAAAAAGCATATCAGCACATTTCTTAGGATCCTTGGCCAAACGACGATAATCTACCAAAGAAAAACCAGCTATTTCTTCTTGTGGTCCAGTAGTCTTATTTTCCAAATCTTCTGGAGATGTGACATCCTGAACAACAGAACTAGGAATAGAATGTGAAAATGGTTTAGAAAAATCCATAGCCAAAACATTGTTTACTGTTTTGTTTTCAGATATTACCTGTTCTGGTTTTGCCACTTCTCTATCAACAAGTTGTGTTGGCGTATCTTCTTTATTTTCTGTAACAACTTCTTCCTGATTAGCTTTTTTTTTATTTTTTTCAAATACTATATCAAACAAATTGTCCAAATTTACTTTGGAATCTTTGGATTTTGTCAAAAATCTATTGGCTTGTTCACTATCCAGACCCAAACCACCATGGTTGACATCTCTCATCGCATAATCCAAAAACTGATTATCATTTCTAATACCTTTTTTCCAAGAAATCACCAGAGATTTTGCTCTATTTTCCAAATCTTCATCAATCCCCACACTCGGCATCTTGATATGTTCTTGCAAATCATGACCACCGACATGGACTTTGCCTTGTTTTTTCAATTTGTCCACTTCAACAGTATCTTCTTCAAGCAAAGATTTATTATCTCTCTCATTCCATTCAAAATTAGCTGCGGCTTCGTCCATAAAAATATCTGTGACTGGAGTAGTCATCGTCAATTCGTGTGGTGTCTCCACCATCAATTCATCCTCTACTATTGGTTCTGGTTCTTTTTTTATTAAAACAATCGGCTCTTGTACTTCTTCTTTTAACAAAGTCACTGAACTAGATTTTTCTTCAACTTTCTCAACAGGTTTGGAATTTGTAATTTGTGTATTATTTGAAATTTGTTTATTGTCATTTATCATTTCTTTTTCCTCATTCCCCTCACTGCGCATTTTCCTGAATTCATCCAAAGTCACCCGCACTTTCGTGCCGTCGGCTTTTTTTATCAAAATTGTAGGTTGTTT
>PFBU01000026.1:4497-7296 GCA_002773185.1 Candidatus Magasanikbacteria bacterium CG10_big_fil_rev_8_21_14_0_10_36_16
AAAATTGTTGTTCCAGCTCTGATTTGATAAATGAATATTTTGAAATTTCAGGATTAGAAATATTATTTTCTTCTCCGACACTATCTACATCTGCACCTATGACTGTCTCTATATTATTATTTTCTACACTATCTTCTTCAATCTCTTTAGCTTTCATTTCTTCCAAAACAGGATTACCATAAACTTTGAAATAAGCATCAAATAACCAATCAACAACACCATCCTCTTTTACAGCAGTAAGATAGTCTGCTGATTCAAGATAATGAGATCTTACTTTTTCAACACCATCAGGATCAGACAAAAAATTAAGAAATAAAAATAATTTTGCCATTATTTCTACTTTTTGTTCAGAACTCTTTAGATTAAAAAAATCATTTTGGGACAAAAATTCTTCAACACTACCTCTAATCTTTGATCTTTCTATATCGTCATCGTGTATGTTGGTAATTTCTTGATCCAATTTTAGAGCAATCAAATCTTTTATAGCCATACCTTTTTTATAATCAAAAGGCAAATTTAATTGTGCAACTTTTTGTACTATAATTTTATGAATTTTAGTTTGTTCTTTATCCTCTGGAATATAAGTCATCAGATAGTCTATATAAATATATGACACATCCAAATCAAGATAGAAGCCCATCATGAAAGTAAAAGGTAAAATACTAGCAATATGATTTGGATCTAGACGGTCAAAATTCTTGAAAAAGACAATCGAATACCATTGAAAAAAAGTATCACTCAAACCTAAGACTATATTTTGATCAAAATTTATATTTTTGAAATATTCATCCCAAAGCAAAAACAATTCATAAGAAGTTCTTTCATTATACAAATAATCATAAACATCTGAAGAAATCGAAGACAACTCTTGTTCAGACAAAATTCTTGGATTCTTGATGATTTGTAGTATCTCTGTAAACTCCATAATAAAAATTATTTTATATTAATCCAGATCTAGCTGCCAGAGATTTCAAAGCAGGTGTAGACATTGTATCTGCATTTGGCACACCCCAATTCTTGAACAAAACACGAAATGAACGCAAGGCATTGTCTCTAATATTAGCAGAAGCTCCTTTTTCAGCGTTATATGAAATGTCTGTCACCACTTTTTTCCAAGTACTCTTAATTCTACCACTGGTAGGCAACTCCAATTTTCTAGTGTCTCTATTGTAAATACTTTTACCATAACCCTTGGATCCAGCCAAATAACGTAATTTTGTACTTCCCATAGAAGCTATAGCTTGAGAACTAAGATTGGCAACACTAAGTACAGACTCTTGGGCTTCATCATGTAGAAAATCTGTAACTTCTCCCGCAGCATTGGTAGCCACATAGGATCTACCATCTTTGGAAGTATTTATATCAAAATTTGGTGCCATAGTACTATCATAATCATCCCTAATTTTTTGTGCACCGGCTTTGCTTTCTCCTGTACCCAGCCTTCTCCCTTTCTTACCAACAAGACCTGTACCAACCCCAGATGCCATAGCATTGGTAAATCCAATCACCCTGTTACCAATAGCATCAACACCTTCTATAATTTGATGATGATGTTGAGAATTACCATCCTTAGCAGATTTGTCCATACCATGTTGCAAAGTTCTCATGAACACACCAACTTTTTCTTTTAGACGTTTTTTGAATTTTTCTTCAACAGCAGAGAGACCCTCTCCTTCCATTTCTTTTACACTAGCCCCAGTCAAAGCACCCAAAGTCAAGGCAGCTATATTTTCCGTGTCAGTTGTTAACTCTTCATAACTAGTATCACCAAGTTCATTTACCATATAATCTCTAAATTCACTGGCAAAAGCATTGAATTCACCTTGATCCATGATACTAGCCAAAACACCAGCTTGTCTTTGGCTAGCACTTTCCAACAACTTTTTCTCTTGAGAGGTGAGAGCACCATGTGCTTCCTTCTCTCCCAACTCTTTGGAAATTTTTACATTTCTCTTCATTTCAGTCATTCTCTCATCATAAGTCAGAGTTTGAAATTCCTTCATACTCTCAGCTATTTTTGATCTTTGCCAATTTTTTTCTTCATCCATAGTCTTACCTTCTGTTCCACGCAAAATATCGGACATACGTAAATTCATTTTTTCTTCTTCAGTCTTATATTTACCAACACTACGAGCAGCCGATTTGGTAGCATAAAAAGCTTGTATCTTGGTCCACTCTGGATGTTTTTCGACCTCTGCTGCCATTATATTGGCTTTTTCATAATCTGCCATGTTGGCAACAAGAGCAGACCTGGTATCTTCTTCAATAACTTTACCTATGTTTTTTCCACTATTTGCTAAAGCAGCGTCTCTGGTTTCGAATTTAGCAGTGACAGCTTTTTCCAATTCTTCTTGCATTTCTAAATTAAATATTTGTCCAGCTACAACCACTTTCATTTCACCTTCCACAGTATCTTTTAATTTACCATCTGTATAAAGTTTACCATCAATAATTTCTTGAATCCTTTCTTCTTTTTGCTGTTGATTAAGTTTTTTACCTGGTGAAAGAGCAGCATCATATATTTCAACAGCTTCCACAGCATCTTCTTTAAGTGTTTCCTTTCGTTTAGCTATAAACTCATCTTCGAATTGTTCTTTCTTTTTCTTAATCCAATCAGCTCTAAATTGTGCTTCGACTTGCTCTGTATTTGCACTGTAATTTGCAAGAACTTTTGCTCGGGTGTCTTTTTTGAATTTAGCTTCAGCTTCTTCATCAGTCAAACCAGGTGGAGAAGAATACACAATATCTTCAATTCGTTTTTTACGTGAAACTATTCTTTCTTCTTCAATCTCTTTATCA
>PFBU01000076.1:0-4493 GCA_002773185.1 Candidatus Magasanikbacteria bacterium CG10_big_fil_rev_8_21_14_0_10_36_16
TTACCAAATACTAGCGAATTGTTTTTACACTACAACGTACTTTATGGAGTAAATTACATTGCTGAGAGTTGGAAAATATTTTTTGTACCATTGATAGGACTTGTTATTTTGACTGTTAATTTTTTTATAGGTTGGTTACTTTATAAAAAAGACAAATTTATGGCCCAGATTTTGAATTTTGTAGCAGTACTTTGTCAAATTTTTATTATTTTTACTACTTTTGTTTTGGTTTTTTTGAACGCCTAATTTATGAGACAAGAAGGTTCATCCAAGGCTGATTATAGTCTGATTATCTTTTTCTTTATTCTAGTTTTGTTTGGACTAATGGTTCTTAGTTCAGCTGGAGTAGCGGTGGGTATTCACGATTTCAATGATCAGTATTTTTTTGTCAAAAGACAAATTTTTTTAGGTTTTTTACCTGGACTTTTTTTGTTTTTCTTATTTGCCAAGATTGATTACCAGATTTGGAAGAAGTATGCTACCCCAATTTTTATTTTAGGTCTAGTTTTACTTTTTTTAGTTTTTGTTCCAGGAATTGGCTCTACCAATAATACAGGTACCAGAAGTTGGATAAACCTGTTTGGTTATTCTTTTCAGCCGGCTGAGGCTATGAAATTAGCCTTGGTGGTGTATATGGCAGCTTTTCTAACCAAGATGGGACCTAAATTATTGGAACTAAAAGAAGGATTTTTGGTAGCTTTGGGTGCTGGTATGATTCCAGTTATTTTGATAGCATTGCAGCCTGATATTGGTACTACTTCTATTTTGTTTGTAATTGTGTTGGCTATTTTGTATTTTGCTCAAGCCAAATTTTCGCATATTTTAATGTTGTTTATTGTGGCCATTGCTGGGTTTGTGTTTTTGGTAGTGGTTATGGGTTATGGATCCAAAAGATTTACGACTTTTTTGCATCCAGAATTAGATCCGCAAGGACAGGGTTATCAGATAAATCAAGCTTTTTTGGCTGTGGGCTCTGGTGGGCTTTTTGGTCTAGGTTTTGGACATTCTCGACAAAAGTTTCAATATTTGCCAGAAGTACATGGTGACAGTATTTTTGCTATTATGTCTGAGGAGTTGGGTTTTTTGGTAGTAGTAGGTTTTTTGCTTTTATTATTTATGATTTTGAAGCGTGGATTTTTTATTGCTTCGCATACTCAGGATTTATTTGGCAAACTTTTGGTATCTGGTATAATGTCCTGGTTATTTGTGCAATCATTTTTGAATATTGGGGCTATTGTTGGTATTTTACCTCTGACTGGTGTACCCTTACCTTTTGTTAGCCATGGTGGAAGTGCACTGCTCATCGGTATGGCTAGTATGGGAATAGTAGTGAGTGTGAGCAAACACAGTTGATTAAAATTAATAATTATTAATTACTAATTAATAATTATTAATTTAACCTATCTTGTTGTTAAAGATTTTGGTATTGGGTGTAATTTTTATTTAGGTAAATTAATGAGTATAAGTTATGAAAGTTTTATTATCTGGTGGCTATACTTTGGGTCCTGTGACTCCTTTGTTGGCAATTCGAGAGACTATTCAAGAAAAATATCCAGAAGCAGAATTTGTATGGGTAGGTACCAAGACTGGACCAGAAAAAAAATTGTTTGAAGAAATCAATATAAAATTTATTCCGATAACTGCTGGAAAATTTCGTCGTTACCTTTCTTTGGTAAATATTTTTGATATTGTCAGAGTTATTATTGGTTTTTTTCAATCATTGAAAATTTTATGGCAAGAAAATCCAGACATGTGTATTTCAGCTGGTGGATTTGTTTCTGTGCCGGTACATTTGGCAGCTTGGATTTTTGGTATTCCAACTTGGATACATCAACAAGATATTCGGATTGGTTTGTCCAATAGAATTATGGCGCCACTGTCCAGAGTAGTGACTACTTCTGTAGAAAAAAATGTTAAGAAATTTTCTCAAAGAAAAACTCTGTGGTTGGGAAATCCAGTACGCCAAGATATTTTGCAAGGTAACAAGAAAAAGGCACAAGAAATTTTTCATCTCAAATCAGACCTGCCAGTAGTTTTTGCGACTGGTGGTGGTACTGGCTCTATAAAAGTCAACCAGATGGTGATAGAAGCTATGCAACATTTGTCAGGGCTAGCACAAATAATTCATTTGTCTGGTAAAGAAAGACCTCAAGAATTGGTAGAAAGAGCTCAAAAACATTTTTCTGATTATCAGGTATATCAATTTTTTACTGAGGAGATGAAACACGCTTATACTGTGGCTGACATTGTAGTTTCTCGTGGTGGTTTTGGTACACTTAGTGAAATAGCTGCATTAGGTAAAGTAGCTATTATAATTCCTAAGTCTGGTCACCAAGAAGACAATGTAGAATTTTTGGAAAAAAACAAAGCCGCTATTTTTGTTAATGAAATTACTTCTAGTGGTTTGTTGTTGGCCAAAATTATTCGTGATTTACTTCTTAACAAAGAAGATCAAAAAAAATTGTCTACTAATTTGCATGCACTATTACCAGTAGCTAAAAAAGTTGATATAATGCATGTTGTGGAGAAGTTGCTAAAGTAGTTTTGACTAGTTTTCAATAAAATGATAAAATCTAAGAAGTTTAATTTATTTAAGGAAAAAGTATGAAAGTAAAATATTCTCTTTTGGCTGTAGCAGGCGCTATGGCATTGGTAGGAGCTGGTTGTTCTCCAACCACAAATGATAGTTTGTCTAATACAGACAGTACTGATGTGGTAAGTAATGAAACAGTGGAAGTTGTAGATGTTACAACTGGGGTTGCAGAACCAACAGTCGCAGAGGTCGTAGTTGTGCCAACTGCTACTTATAGTGTTGGTGACGCTGTTATGGTAGATTTGGGATATGGTTGGTATGAAGGTAAAGTAGAAGACTTTGCTTGTGATGCTGGTTTTTATGTAAGGTATAGAGGTCTTAGTGCAAGTTGTATGACAGAAGACAAATTGACAAAATCAGTAGCTCCAAGTGCTAGTGCTCTAGTGACTGGTGCTAAAGTAATTGCTAATATTGGCAAAGGTGAGATGTTTGGTGGCAAAACAATTTTTCCATTCTATAATGCAGAAATTACAGCTGTAAATGGAAGTACTTATACAGTAAAAAATACTAGTAACAAAACTTTCGATGTTACAATTGACAAAATTTATTTGAAATAATTTATTAATTTATTTAAGAAAAAAACTTATGAATAAAAAGTTTTCTGTAGTCGCTGTGTTAGGCGTCTTAGCTTTAGTTGGTGCAGGTTGTTCATCAACCAGTACCACAAGTGGTGATACTAGTGCAACAACTAATACTGTTACTAAACCAGCTGTAGTAAGTAATTCTGGTGCAGCTCAAGACAAATTGGATGGTAAATGGAAAGTAACTTCAGCCACAGGTGATATGGCTTCTCTAAACGAAGGTACACCTTATACTTTTGTTGGTAAATCAAAATTGACTACTGGTAGTGGAATTCTAGCTAATAGTGGTGATATCACTGCTATTACTGATACTACTTTTTCTGTGATGTTTGCTGGTATGAGTAATGCAAGTAACTACAACTATCATTTTGATGGAGCAAAGTTAGTGATTGAACCACAAGGTTCAAATCAAGTTTTGACACTTGAAAAACAATAATTTTTTAGAATTTTTTCAAAGCGCTTCTTTTTAGAAGCGCTTTTTTTGTAGTCAAAATATTCTATTTGTGTTATAATCTTTTTATACAAATTATACATTTATGCCAAATATTCATTTGCAACCAAAAGGAAAAACTAATGCTATAGAAGAAGAAGTCTGTGCTTTTGCTCAAACCAATTATCGTAATCAATTACGCCGGTTTGGTATTAAGACTGATGACCGCAGACGTCATATGTATGTCATTGGTAAGACTGGTATGGGCAAGACTACTATGATGGAAAATATGGTTTTGAGTGATATTTACAAAGGTAATGGAATAGGTATTGTGGATCCTCATGGAGATTTTGCCGAAAAAATTATCAATTATATTCCAACCAACCGTATCAATGATGTAGTTTATTTCAATCCTTGTGATGTGGAATACCCAATTGGTTTCAATATTTTGGAAGTTAATTCAGAAGAACAAAAGCATTTGGTGGCTTCAGGCCTGATGGGAATATTCAAGAAAATTTGGCCAGATGTCTGGAGTTCTAGAATGGAATATATTTTGAACAATACTATTTTAGCCCTACTTGATTACCCAGGCTCTACTTTGCTTGGTATCAACAGATTATTATCAGACAAAGATTATAGACGTAAAGTCGTCAAACAATTGAAAGATCCTGTGGTCAAAGCTTTTTGGCAGACTGAATTTGCGAGTTACAACGACAGATATGCTCAAGAAGCTGTCGCACCTATCCAAAACAAAATTGGTCAATTTTTGTCGGCTTCAGTCATTCGCAATATGGTAGCTCAGGTCAAATCTACTATCAACATTCGTGAAATTATGGATAGCGGTAAGATTTTGATTATGAATTTGTCCAAAGGTAGAATAGGTGAAGAC
>PFBU01000076.1:4514-5652 GCA_002773185.1 Candidatus Magasanikbacteria bacterium CG10_big_fil_rev_8_21_14_0_10_36_16
GTTTGATAATGGCTCACCAATATGTTGCCCAACTTGATGAATTAGTTTCTGATGCTGTTTTTGGTAATGTGGGAACTATTGTGACTTTTCGTGTAGGAGCCGCTGATGCAGAAATCTTGGCCAAAGAATTTGCGCCAGTTTTCATAGAACAAGACATTGTAAATTTGTCTAAGTATAAAATTTTGTTGAAATTGATGATTGACGGTGTGTCTTCTCATCCTTTTGCCTCTATGACAATGCCTCCTATAGGTTCACCGACTGGTTCAGCCGAAAAAGTTATTCGTGTTTCTCGTGAGCGCTATGCCAGACATCGTGACATTATTGCTGATAAGATTTTGCGTTGGAGTGGTATGGAGGGTGGAGGTGGAGATCAGCTAGGTGATGATGATGGTAATGATATGGATGTTGTTGTAGGGGATAAAAAAAAAGGAGAAGTGATAGAGGTTAAAAAAGTAGAAAATGTAAAAAAAATAATACCTACAGAAGAAATTGAAAAAAAAGAAAATATTGAAAAATTTGTACCAGATTTGCCAATGTCAAAAAAAGACGTTGTTGGAGGTCTGGGAGATTTGCGATATTTACCAAACACAGATTTGAATTCTTTGCCAGGTTTATCTGAAGATAAGTCTACGACAATTAATAATAATGTAGTTGTAGAAAAAGTTGTTGTCAATTCTACAAATAATGTGAATGTAGAAAAAAAGGTAGTTGATGATTTTGTTGTAAATAATGCAAATAAAAATACGAACGACAATGTTGAGGGTGTCGTCGTTACAAAGAAAAAACGTAAAAGAAAGAGAAAAAAAAATAAAAATATTTCTTTGGAAAATAATAACGCTTCCAGTTCAAATTCAAATTCTAATTCTAATAAGATTGATTTCAGAACAGAAGAATTGCCTAAAAAAATCAATCCAGATGTGCCTATAAAATTTGATAATTAATTTTTTTTAATTTGAAATATATGAAGTACACACGTGCGTTTTTGTTTGGGGTATTTTTGTGGGCGTTTGTCTTTGTTACTAGCTCAATATTGATGTTTGCACCTGGTATCAAAGATCAGACTTTCTTTCAGTATTTAATTTTGTGGGTTTTATTTATTCCTTTTGTACTTTTTATTGCTAAGTGGTATTTTCATATG
>PFBU01000048.1:0-605 GCA_002773185.1 Candidatus Magasanikbacteria bacterium CG10_big_fil_rev_8_21_14_0_10_36_16
GTATTGTTTTAGAGACATACATTTTTGATTAAAGTTTTATGTGCTGTGTTGAAGATGAAAATATAAAAACATTTTTTATTAAAATATAAAAACATGAAAACATAAAAGCATCAAAACACTTGTCCTGACTAAGATGGTGCTTTCTTTTGGCTGTCTATTGAATTTGAAAGTGAATCTATTTCTGACCAGAGCATAGCATTGATTTCATCAAGTTGAGAAT
This sequence comes from Candidatus Magasanikbacteria bacterium CG10_big_fil_rev_8_21_14_0_10_36_16, assembly GCA_002773185.1. Lineage (GTDB taxonomy): Bacteria > Patescibacteriota > Patescibacteriia > Magasanikbacterales > UBA922 > UBA1557. The sequence continues at coordinate 221 of PFBU01000048.1, forward strand.
TCAGTTCTTTATATTTATTTTCTGGTAAAAAATTTAGTCTTTTGGATAAGTATAATAGATACTCGGTTTCTTTAGCTGAACCAAAGGACGTACGCATAAAATTTAATTGATTTTTTTCTGTGAATCTGGCGTACCCTTCTGTATAATTTAATATTATAGATAGAGCTGCACGTTTTAGTTGAGAAGTTGTAACATAGATTTCTTCTTTGGGAAAATTTTTTGTTTCCAAAAATATTTTTTCAACAAAATTATGCATTTTTTGCTTCAAAATTTTTTTAAACCCCTCCATATATTTTTTTAGTTTACTTGTTTTTATGCTTTAATGTTTCCATTATACCAAATTAGCCGACATTTTGCGACACAGAGATATTTTTTGGGGTTGACA
>PFBU01000048.1:653-4266 GCA_002773185.1 Candidatus Magasanikbacteria bacterium CG10_big_fil_rev_8_21_14_0_10_36_16
TGTATTTATCAACGTTGAAAAACAACTTAAAAAATCTTCTAAGATAAGCCAAATATAAGCTTATTTCTTAAATCGGTCTAGCTTTCATCTCTAAGGGCTAGATCTCACCATGAAAAGTGCTCCGCACCTCGTGGCAAGCAAAAATAAACCACAAAAAGATATTTTTCAATATCCTCGTGGTAAACATAAATACAAACACAAAAAATTATGCAACAAAAAAACTTGGGAGTTTCTCCCGAAGCTAATTTTTCTTCGGTCTATTTCTTCTTGACCGCAGGTATTGCTCTTTCTACTTTGGTTTTCTTATTTGTCCCTAGAATTTCGATGGGGTAAAAAGTGATTAGTGTTATTATTTAATTCTTAATCAATTTTTATATGAATAATGGCTTTAATGTTCCTAATACGGAGGCTTTTAAAAGTAAATTACCATCTTTGAACTTAGTAGATAATAAGCCTGGAAGTCTTAATGATACATTGGGAAATCTTGATAATGAAGAACCGCCTCATGATGAAGATAGAGAATCACCGCCACCAGATCGTGGTTTTGAGACTCAGCCAGAAGATCTTCCTTAAAAAATTTTGAATATTTAACGACCTAACGAGTTAGGTCGTTTTTGTTGTTCAAAAACATCACATTATGCTATACTAAATAAGTATTTTATTAATTCATTAAATTTATATGAATATGAAAAAGAAAATTTTTCTTTTACCAGCATTAGCTTTGTTATTGGCTTTTGCTTTTGCACCAGTCACACAGGCACAAGCGACAACTGTTACTACGAATGCCGTGGTAGACACCACAAGTACTAGTGTTAGTACAACTAGCCAAACTGCTGTCACAGAAAATTTAGTTGGAGTAGATGTTCCAGCTGTAAATTCTGTACCTTCTGCTTTTGGTCTTTTTTGGCTTGGTCTAAAAGAACGTATAAATATTGCTTTTACCTTTGATCCAATCAAAAAAGCAGAAAAGCAAGTAGTTTACGCTGAACAAAGAATGAAGATTGCTGAGAAAATGTCAGAAAATAGTGATGATGTTCAAACACAAGAAAAAGTACAACAAATGGTAGAGCGTGCTCAAGAACTTATGGCAAAAGTGCAGGATAAAAAAGACAAGTTTTTGGCAAATAATGATGAAAACGTTCAAAGACTTCTAAAAAATGTAGCCATCCACCAAGAGAATACTCAAAATTTGTTGGATAGAATTGAAACCAAACTACAAGACAAACTTACTCCAGAGCAATTGGACAAGTTTCAAGCTATGCGTGAAGATGGTATTGTAAAGGCTCAAGGAATTTTGCAAGCTCTCAGCAATCCAAATATGCCAGAAGATGTCAAAGCTAAGTTGCAAGAAGTGAAAGATAGAATTGATGCTAAGTCTGCTGAAGTACAACAATTTCGTGAAGAACAAAAAAATGTTTTGGAAGATATCAAAAATGGTGTAGAAGGTGCTAAAGAAGACTTGAAAAATTTATTAGATAGTAGAAAAGAAGAAATACAACAAAATACTACTAGTAGTGATGTACAAGCTCAACAAAAATTGGAAATGATGAAAAAGGTGGGTGAGCAAGTAAAAGAAAAGGTACAAGAGAGAATAGAAAATAGACAAGAAAATAAAGTTGAAAACGAAGATCGTACGGTTTCAAGTTCGGTACAGGCTAGACCTTTACCTGTCACGCAAGTCAAAACTCTTCTTCCTTTGAAATCTACAGAAGATCTTAAGGATAAGTCCGAAGTAGAATTGAAAATGGAAACAGAAAAGAAAGAATTGGAAGTAAAACAAGAAAATAAAACTGAAGTAGAAGATAATGGTCCTTTTGAACCACAGAATTAATTTTTTTTAAATAAAAAACTTGCTTGCCAAAGCGGGTTTTTTGATATAAACTTTAACAAAAGGCTGACAAGGCGCCTACAAGGCTTACAAAATATTGAAATTGTTTAGCCTTATAAATTTTATAAGTTTTTATTATGTTTTATTTGATTTTGCCAGATATTCGTTCGTGTCACAATGTCGGGGCGATGTTCCGTACTGCTGATGCTTGTGGGGTGGACAGACTTTGTTTAGTTGGCTACACCGCTACTCCGCCAAAACCTCAGATAGACAAGGTTGCGCTTGGTGCAGAAACTTGGATTCCTTGGGAACATAAAAAAAATTTGAAAATACTTATTACAACTCTAAAAAAGAAAGGATTTTTTATTGTTGGTTTGGAAAAAAATGAGAGAAGTATTGATATTTCAGAATTAAGTTTAGAAAAGCAAAGAAACATTGCTCTGATTGTGGGGAATGAAGTAGATGGAGTAGAACCTGAAATCTCAAAACTTTGCGATGTTGTTGTGCATATTCCGATGTATGGTAAAAAAGAAAGTTTGAATGTCAGTGTAGCGGCAGGGATTGGGATGTATGTGATTAAAAGTAAACTTTTGGATTAAGTTTTGTTAGTTAAATTATATATTTATTTACTTTGGTTGCTTACAAGGCCTACAAGGCTTACATTTTGTAATTTGCCTTGTAGGCCTCGTAAGCATTGTGAGTTTTGTAAGCTTTTATTATGAATACCATCGTCTTCGACATCGAAACAATTCCTGTAGACTTTGATTCTTTTGATGAAGTGCAAAAGACTTATTTGACGAAGTTTGCTGAAGGTGAAGAAGATATAGAAAAAGTAAAAGAACAAATGGCACTTTGGGCACCAACCAATAGGATTGTGGCGATTGGTATGATGTCGGTAGATAGCCAGAAGGGTGCTGTGTATTTTCAAAATGACATGCAAGAAAAAATAGATTTTGTGGAAAATAATATCCATTATTTTAGTGGTAGTGAGGAAGTAATACTCCAAAAATTTTGGAATGCGATTGCTAAAGCTCATAAGTTTGTGACTTTCAATGGTCGTGGGTTTGATTGCCCAGTACTTATGCTTCGCTCAGCAATGCTTCGGGTGAAACCAAGCAAAAATCTGATGCCATATCGCTATGCTCATGATGTGCATGTGGATTTACTTGAGCAAATGACTTTTTATAATGCTTATCGTAAATTTAATTTAGATTTTTATTGCAAAGCTTTTGGGATAGAATCTCCCAAAGGTAAGGGAATAAATGGTCATGATGTCAAAAATCTTTTTTTGATGCAAGAATATATAAAAATTGCTAAGTACTGTGCTGGAGATTTGGTTGCCACGAGAGAATTGTATTTGAGGTGGAGAGATTATATGACTTTTTAGTCGTTGTTTGGTATAATACGGATATACGGATACCTGTCCGCCTTGGGAGGAATATGGATTTACTGATTTGACTTATGGGTTGATTAATATTTATGTATAAAATTGCTGAATCAGCTGTCTCTGCTGACTCTGCTGTTTAGCTAATAACTATGTCGGAAAAAGCCGTGCAACATACTTTGAATATTTTCAAGCAAGTACATCGTAACTTGCCACCTTTGGTTGATGTAAAATTGCGTGAGGAGATGAAAGCTAAAATAGAAGAATTGGTAGACACGGGTAAAGTTACTTTGGAAGAATTGGAAGATATAATGATTTTTTATGGCAAAAAGGTTTGGCCTTTTGTCCAGGCTTTTGAGGATATTTATCATGTCTATCATGAAAAACTTTCGGAAAAAATA
>PFBU01000048.1:4288-4711 GCA_002773185.1 Candidatus Magasanikbacteria bacterium CG10_big_fil_rev_8_21_14_0_10_36_16
AAAAACTTTCGGAAAAAATATTTTTGGCAAAAGCTTCTAAAAGTATTATTGGCAAATATAATACTATCAAAGAAACAGGAGTAAATTTTTTTGATATTTTTAGTGGTACTTTGCATCACTTTTTTTCACATGAAGAAAGAATGGAACTTTTGGATTTGCTTATTTCACTCAAAAGAGATATTAGACAGCATGCTACACAAGCAGTACTTACTCATGAGAAAACAAACTATGAAGAAAAGATAGATAAATATGGACAAATGGTTCAAGATATAAACAAAGTAATTGAAGATTTGCATAAATTTGCTAACGAAGAAAAGGACAATAATTTAGCATTGGATGTCTTGGACAAAGCACGAACAATAGAATATAGTCTAGCTTTCTTAGGACCAAAAATAAATTATCCAGAAATTTTGGATTTGCTGG
>PFBU01000048.1:4724-9080 GCA_002773185.1 Candidatus Magasanikbacteria bacterium CG10_big_fil_rev_8_21_14_0_10_36_16
TCCAGAAATTTTGGATTTGCTGGATTATTATAAAGGTAAAAAAGAAGAGAAAAAAATGAGGAGGATTGTTTAGATAGTGAACACCTCCCTGTGACAAAGACCACAGGGAGTTCTATTTCCTTAAAATATTTTTTATTTTTTAACTATTTTTATATATTTTTTGTTAGCAGTACTATAATTTACTTTTTATTTTGAAAGTGTTTTTACTAATAGCAGAGAATGCTAGTTTTTTGTATATCTAGAATACGTTCAATTTATTTTTAATAGATACACTATGTTGGAAAATGCACAAATCATTAAAAAAGTGGTTGAAGAAATGGGTGGCAGATTTGAAGAGGTTATACCAGAAAGAAATTGTTATTATATTCATATAAAAAATAGAGCTTTTATAATTACTAGACAATTTAGGATTGTAAGGAATTTTATTAGTGTTTCTGATTCTACCAAATTTAAGGATTTGACTTATACTTTGCTTAGGCGAAATTCTTTGCCAACTCCAGAAACAGTTTTTTTCTTTAGAAAAAAGCCTGGAGATATAGCCAAAAAACTTGGCAACATAAAGTTTCCTATTATTGTTAAAGATTCATCTGGCTCTAATAGTATCGGAATATTTCCCTATATCAAAAACATGACAGAAGCCAAAAGAATAATAAAAAATAATTTGCCGGATTTCCATTCTTTGGTTGCTCAAGAAATGATTTTTGGAACAGAATATCGTATACTTGTTTTGAGTAACAAAGTCATAGGTGCTTTGGAAATGATCCCACCAAGAGTTTTGGGAGATGGTAAATCTACAGTTGAAGAGCTCATAAAAGAAAAACAAAAGAGTACAAAAAAGAAAACTTCATTTGATGAAGCTTTGAAGAAAATAGTGAAAGAGCAAGGTTTTTCTTTGAAACAGATATTACCTTTGGGAAAATTAGTTTCTATCAAAAGGAATTCTTCTTTGGCAGAAGGTGGTGAAACTAGAGATGTTACCAAACTAGTTAATAAAAAAGTGGCAGCTCTTTGTGTTAAAGCTTCAGATGCTATTGGTAACTATTTGGCAGGTCTAGACGTTATATGTGATGATATATCACTAGATCCTGGTAAACAAAAGTTTGGAATTTTAGAAATAAATGGTAAACCAGATATTTATATTCATTATTATCCTACGTATGGTAAATCTAGGAATGTTGTAAAGGATATTATAAAGTTTGTAGTAAAGATTGGAGCTACAAGAAAAAGCAGTTCAGTCTAGTTTATAAAAATAAAAAAATACTATGTTTAGATAGTATTTTTTTATTTTATATTTTTTGTCATTAAATATTTATGTTTTTTCTTTGATTCTATTTTATAACCGCATTTTTTGTAAAAATCTTTGGCTGGATTATTGTCCCAGACAGAAAGTTCTATTGTTTCCAGTTTATTTTTTTTAGCATTATCTTCAAAATAATTCATGAGAAATTTTCCAATTCCTTTTTTCTGATAACTTGGTGATAAGAATAAACCTGTAATTAATAATTTGTTTTCTTTTTTGGATAATTGAAATAATCCAATTCGTCTTTTGCCTCTTAGTAAAATTTTTCTTTCTTTGTAGTCACTATAAAATCTTTCACTAAACATTTCTATACTGGGTTTGTAATATTTGGCTACGTATTTGAATAAAGTTTTTTGATATAAATCAAGAATAAATTTTTTGTCTGTCAATTGGCAATTCCGTGTATTTATTTCATAACCATATATGTCTAACTTCATATTTGTTTAGGTTGTATCTCTGATTTTTCTTTCATTAGTTTATTCAATTGTCTTTTATTGAGTAAACCTTCTTGTGAACCAAACTTTTGAATCACCGAAGAAGCGTTGGCAGTACCGGCTAGCATTGCTTCTGGGATATTTTTATCGCGCATAATAGCTGACAAAAAAGCGGAAGTATAAGCATCCCCAGCACCAGTCTTGGCAATCATATTTACTTTGTAAGCTGGCATAAAATATTTTTTTTTACCATCAAAAGTATAAGAACCTTTTTCGTTATCTGTAATAACTACTGTTTTAGCGCCGGCTTGGTGTAGAGAAGAAAGTAACTCTTTGTAATTTTGTTTTTTGCCAACTAGCTTTTCAGCTTCCTCTTTGTTTACTACTAGTAAGTCTGTAAGTGGCAAAATTTTTTTAGTTTTTTCTAGACCATTTTTGATTTGGTAAGACCCTGGGTTTATAGCTAATTTCACTTCTTTATTTTTTTGTAAATATTTTTCTAGTTTGTCTTGTAATTTTTCAAAAGATTTACCAAGAGAAGTATAGTAAATCCATTTTGTTTTTGGTAAATTTGGTAGGTTGTAATTTCTTTTGGCATAATAAGAAAGTATTGTTCTTTCCCCACAATAATTTAAGACGATTGAGTATCTGGTAGTTGAATTTTTTATTTTTTTTACCATGGAGACATCGACTCCCGTTTTTTCTAATTCTTCTTTTATAATATGGCCATTGATATCATCGCCAAGCTCTGTCACTATGCTAGTTTTGTACCCTAATTTTTTGACACCAACAGCTACATTGGCAGCATTTCCACCTATTGATTGAGCTGTGTTTTCTATAGGAGTTTTTTCAGCATAATTAAAAGAAAGTAATTTTTTGTTTTTACTTAGGCTACAAGCTTTTTGTGATTCTTCTAAAATTAGAAAAGTGTCAAAAGTAGAGTCACCAATGGTAATTAGATCTAGCATATTTATTGTGTTTTATTTTTACCAAGAGATTTGACTCTTTTGAGTTCGTTGGTATCATGTTTGTGAAGACCAAGATATATTTCTATAAATTCTACCAAAGAGGCTAAGCCTAGACCTGCCATAGCTATCATAAAGACTTTGTTGTATGTATATAAAGCATAAACAAAGAGACAAGCTGAACCTACAAAAAAGACCAAATCTTGACGCCTTTCTATTTCTAAGAAAACAGCATAGGTAATAAGCACAGCACCAAGTGCGGCGACAATATAGATACTAAGCTCTATGGTGCTACTTGGTAAATTTGGGAAAAGGCTGGATAAAAACATATATTTTGTTTAGTTGATAATTCAACTATAGTATAGCAGAAGTGGGAGAAGATGTTAAATCTTGTTGTTATAAAAACATTTCCGCCCAAGGCGGATCAGCCTGGGACTGAAAAACATAAAAATATTAAAACAACTTTTGTTATGTCATTTTTTATTAAAACAAAAAAGTCACCTAGTATAAGGTGACTTTAGACTAAATTTATTCTTCCCACTTATTGATATATTCAATCGCACTTAGTGCCGCTGTCACACCTTGTCCGGCAGCGATGACAATTTGTTTGTAAGGTATATTGGTTACATCTCCTGCTGCGAAGACACCTAGACAAGTAGTTTTGCATTTGATATCTACTTCTATCTCGCCTATAGGATTTTTTGTACCACAAGTAACGAAGTCGGAATTTGGGATCATACCAATATGAACCATTAGTCCATCTACGGCGATTTCTTTTTCTTCTTTAGTTTCGATATCTTTGTATTTGAAAGCTTGTAAATTATCTTTGCCTATAATTTCTGTAGTTTCAGCATTATAAATTATTTCTACGTTTTCTAGTTTTTTTATTTTATTGACAAGGATTGTTTCGGCTTTTGGAAAACCTCCCAAAGTTTCTTTGGTATTTGGGAATTTGGTAATTAGATAAACTTTCTCAGCAATACCAGCCATCATAAGAGCTGATTCAATAGCAGCATTACCAGCACCAATTGTAGCGGTAATTTTGTCTTTGAAAAGTGGACCATCACAAACTGTACAATATGTCACACCACGTCCTCGAAGCTCTTTTTCTCCGGGAAGATTTAGATTTCTTGGGTGAATACCACTAGCAATGATAACAGATTTTGTGAAATAAGTTTTTTCTTCTCCTAAGAAATTTTTGGCAGTGACTATATGATGATTTTTTTCTTGTTTGATAGAAGTGATTTCAAATCCTTCTTCTATTTTGACATTGTAAGATTGAATATGTTTGTGAAAATTTTGGGCAAGCTCAATACCTGTGGTTTCTACAATACCTGGCCAGTTGCCGACTTCACCTGACAGGGCTACTTCGCCACCAACATCTTTGGTAACAATAGTGAAATTCAAATTTCTTCTAGCGGCATAGATAGCAGCAGCACTACCAGCGGCCGACGCACCAATGATTATTAAGTCTAGCAATTTTTCTTGTTTGTTTTCCATAAATAAAAATTTAATTCTTAATCCAGACTAAGTCGGGACGAGAAGGTTTTATTCCTTTTAACTTGCTAAGAAAATATTCCTTCTCATACCCATGAATATAATTTAGGGTAATTGATCGCTTGGATTTTATATTCTAATTACTTTTTAGTCAAACTGT
>PFBU01000062.1:0-4338 GCA_002773185.1 Candidatus Magasanikbacteria bacterium CG10_big_fil_rev_8_21_14_0_10_36_16
CAATTCTCCAAATGACCTTCTTATTACCTCTTTCAATGTATCTGACTAAAAAAATAGTTACCTATAAAAACTATGCTAAAAAATAAAGACAAATTAATATTTGTATATAACACTGATTCTTCAGTGTTTTCTCAGGTATCTGATGCTGTAAAGAAAATTTTAACACCGAGTAAGTATGAATGTAATTTGTGTATGGTAACCTACGGAGCAATTTCGATGAAAGATGAATGGAGAAAGTTTCTGTACGCCTTGCCTTTTGAAAAAGAATTCTTGCACAGAGATGAATTTCAAAAACAGTATCCAGAATTAGAGAGTATAAAATTGCCGACAATCTTTATCTCCCAAAATAACACTCTTAACCCACTTGTTTCAGCCGATGAAATAAATATGCAAAAGAATATTGATGGGCTCAAGAACATTATAAATGGTAAAATTAAATCAATATGAATAAAAAAATTATTTAATCCACGTTGTAAATGCACACAAACAAAAACAGATTTTTTTAATCTGTTTTTTTGTACGCCTGGCAGGAATCGAACCCACGTCATTGGTTCCGAAGACCAATGTTCTATCCGTTGAACTACAGGCGCTAATTGAAGAATTCGAAATTTATAAATTGTTTTTTGTGCCCCCAGCAGGATTTGAACCTGCGACCGTTTGCTTAAGAGGCAACTGCTCTACCAACTGAGCTATGAGGGCGTTTTTGAAATTTCTAATTCACCTAATTTCTAATTCCTAATAAAATGTCCAATCTATAAATTAGCTAGTCTATTGCTAATTTAAGGATTGACGGCAAGAACTCACTGTGATGTCCCGCAGGACTCACAGGGTTAATTCACGGTCAAAATTTTTAATATTATTTATTTGAAATTTTATTAGAAATTAGGGATTAGAAATTAGGTGAATTTTAATCATTTTTAAAAAACTTAAACCACATTCATAATTACGACTTTCAAATTCCTAAATTAATTATCCTATCGGGTCTTCAGGCTTTCTTTCCAATATTTGTATTTTTGGACCTTTCCATTTTTTTATTTTTAGAGCAACGTCCGCTGCATCAGTTTGAGCTTCTTGTTTGCTGGTACCTTTACCTTCAGCTACTTTTTCCTTGTTTAGATATACAGCAATGGTAAATTCTTTTTCATGGTCGGGACCTTCTTCATTTGTCACACGATAAGTTGGGGTAATGCCGACAATTTCTTGGGCAGCTTCTTGGAAACGTGATTTACTATCCATCCAAAGTCCAAGCTCTAAGACCTCTGGCAATTTGGTAATGACAAAACGTGTAATAAATTGGTCAGACATTTCCCAGCCTTGATCAAAATAAATAGCGCCGATAAGTGCTTCTAGAGCATTGGCCAAGATGTAGTCTCTGGCTTTGGTATTATTGTCTTTGGATTCACCACGACTCAGAAACAAATAATCTTCTAAACCTATGTCTCTGGCTACAGCGGCACACATAGTTCCATTGACTAATGCGGCTCGCCAGTTGGTAAGTTCACCTTCTGGATTCAAGTAATTGTTGAAAAGATATTGGGTAACGGACAATTCTAAGACAGCGTCGCCCAAGAATTCTAGTCTTTCATTTTGGGCAAGAGGGAATTCACGATTTTCATTCAAGAAAGAACGGTGTACCAAAGCCTGTACCAAAATGTCTTTGTTGTTAAATTCAATACCTATAGTATCTTCTATTTTGTGAAAGTTTTTATCTTTGTATTCAGCTATAGGCATAATTTAATATTTTATCCGCCCAAGGCGGACGAGATGTTTTAACTTACTTTAATTTACTATGAGGATATTCCTTTTTATATCCCGTCAGATTAGTGTAGTAGTCGATTTATTTAGATATTTTTGTACATTGCGCCCAAAATACCGTTGATAAATTTTCCAGAATTTGGACCACCATAAGTTTTGGCTAGTTCAATAGCTTCGTTGATAGCTACTTTTGGTGGAATTTCTTTGTTGTTGTATTCTAATTCATAGACACCAAGTCGTAAGATACTTTTGTCTACCAAACTCATTTGTTCAAGTGGCCAATGTGGAGCAAACTTTTTTATTAGTTTGTCTATTTTCTTTTGTTTGTCAATTATATCATTTACTGTGTGTTCAATAAAGTCTTTTGTGTCTTCTAGTCCCATACCAAATTCAGCCATATTTTGTTCAATAATAGCTGGTATAGCACTGGTAGGATTTCCTTTGAAATCCCATTGGTATAATACCTGCATGATGATGGCTCTAGCTAGATGGCGTTTGGACATAGCTTGTAAATATACAAAATAGGAATTTTGTTGAAAAATTCAAGTATTTTTGAAACTAAAAAGTCTAAGCAGTTTTTTTACTTCTTGTAGAGCGAGTCAATCTTTTTTCGAAATTGATGACTTGTCTGCCTTTGTAAGTACCACATTTGGCACAAGCACGATGTGGAAGTACTGGTTCACCACATTTTTCACATTTTTTGTTTGTGGTTTGTTTCAAAGCATGGTGTGAGCGGCGATCATCTCGTGATCTTGGCGTTCTCTTTTTTGATGGAAGACCCATAAAATTTTTATTCTTAATTTAATAACGGACTCAATAGATAAGTCATGGCTTAGTATAGCAATATTTTAGAATAAAATCAAGTGTATTGATGTTTATATCCAAAACCTTGCAAATTTGGCTTATTTTAGCTAGAATAGAAGAGTGATACGGATATACGGATAATCCAGATTTATGGATGTGAATTGTGGACGGAATTATTTGTGTATACCTCTGTTTGTTGGCAAATAGGGATTTTGTGTGTATTATCATATCATTATATGAAAATTATCAAAAAAGAAAATTTAGATATAGTATCGTTGGTCAACGATTTAAAAAATGGGGCTACTCTTGTTTACCCTACAGAAACTTGTTATGGGCTTGGTTGTGATGCAAATAATAGTGAAGCTTTGGAAAAAATTTTTCAAATAAAAAATAGACAAAAAAGCAAATCTGTTTTGGTGGTGGTGTCTGATTTGGCTATGATTTTGCCATGTATTGAGTGGAATCCTACTTTACAAAAATTGGCTGACAAATATTGGCCTGGTCCTTTGACTTTGGTGGTGAAAGTCAAAGCTGTTTGCCATTTGCCAGCAGGCGTTATCAATGAAGATGGTACTATTGCTTTTCGGGTAACTGAACATTATTTAGCTTCAGAAATATCCAAACAATTGAATAGTCCTTTGGTTTCTACTTCGGCTAATATTTCCAGTCTAGAAAGTCCTTATGATATAGAGTCTGTTTTAAAAATGTTTGAGAATGAAGAAATAAAACCAGATATTATTATTGATGCAGGTACTTTACCTAATAAAAGTTCTTCTACAATTGTGAAGGTTGTTGGAGAAAATATTGAAGTTTTAAGACAAGGTGGTGTGATTGTGAGTTTGAATGATAATTAGGTTTTATTGCCTCATTGACTTTTTTAGTATTATTTTTTATGGAAAAAAAGTTTTTAAATTTGAAAGACAAACTAAAATCCCCCTCCTATTAGGAGGAGAATTCAAAAAGGCAACCTTTATGAACCAAAAATATCCTCTTTTGTACTTAATAATTTTTTTAGGAGTTTTTTTATTTGCAACTTTTTTCATTTTTATAAGTTGGCAAAAAACAAATTTTGTACAAAGTGATTTGGTTTTTGCTGAAAACAACAGTAACTTTATTTTGCAAAAAAATATTATTGCACATCGTCCACCACCATATGTTTTTGTCCCAGGCCAAAAACCACCTAAACAAGTTATTAAAGGTTTGTATCTGACAGCTTATTCAGCTGGTAGCCCAAAGATTCTTGATAATATTATTAATTTAATAAACAGTACGGAACTCAACGCTGTCGTGATTGATGTCAAAGATTATAGCGGTAAAGTTTTGTATGATAGTAATTTAGAATTGGTAAATGAATTTACTTTGGAAAGTAATAGATTAGGTGATGTCAAAGAATTGATAAAAAAATTACATGAGCACGATATTTATGTGATTGCTAGACAAACTGTTTTTCAAGATCCTATTTTGGCAGAGAAAAAAATAGAGTGGGCACTCAAGAGTAAAAACGGGGGATTGTGGCGTGATAACAAAGGTTTGGCTTGGGTAGATCCTAACAACAAAGATGTTTGGGATTATGATTTGGAGATTGCCAAAGAAGTCATTGCTTTTGGTTTTGACGAAATAAATTTTGATTATGTGCGTTTTCCGACAGATGGTCCGATGAGTTTGCTTGTTTATACTAATGGTGAAAAAGAGAAGTATGATGTGATGCATGATTTTTTTGTTTTTTTAAATGAAAATTTAGCTGAATCTTCTGCTTATATTTCTTTGGATTTGTTTGGT
>PFBU01000062.1:4375-6397 GCA_002773185.1 Candidatus Magasanikbacteria bacterium CG10_big_fil_rev_8_21_14_0_10_36_16
TTGTCCGATGATGTATCCTTCGCATTATCCAGTTGGCCATTTGGGCTTTGCCAATCCTGCTAATCATCCTGGGGAAGTGATTGAAAATGGTATGAAAAAGGGTTTGTCATATTTTGAAAATACCAAGGCACAAGTGCGACCTTGGATTCAGGATTTCAATATTAGTGCGGTCTACGATGCTAGTAAAATTCGTGCGCAAATTGATATGGTAGAAAAATATACTGATGCTGGATGGATGTTGTGGAATGCGGCGAATCGCTATAGCATGGCTGGCTTGCGTTTGGAATAGTTTATTTTGATTGTCGATTTACTTTTTTTAAATAGAAATAATATAGAGATACAATTGAGATAATATAGAAATAATTTTTTTATTTTTACACATTATTTATTTTTTATGGGAGGGGAGAAAAGTTACAAAAGATTTTATCAGACAGATATTTGGCAGATAGCCTTTGAACTTTTGAAAAAAGTATATAGTTTGAGTTTGAAATTTCCAGACGCGGAAAAATATGCATTGACCAACCAAATTAGACGTTCATCCAATTCTGTATTAGCTAATACGGCAGAGGCACATGGTAGATTTTATTTCAAAGATAGAATCCGAGTATTTTACATTGTGCGAGGTGAACTGGAAGAAACACAGAGTCATCTGTGGGTCGCTTATTCACAAAAATATATTAATAAAGATGAATTTTTACAAACAGAAAAAAATTATGAAAATCTAAAAGTAAAAATAAATAATCAAATAAACAATTGGCACGAACAAAATAAAAAATAAGAATTTATCATCTCTATCTTATCTCAATATTATCTCTATATTTTGATATCTACTTTATCTCTATTTTATCTCAATATTTTTATGGACCAACAAAACCTATACAAACCTTCTTATCTCATCGAACTTTGCAAAAAATATAATTTGTCTCCTAGCAAAAAATATGGGCAGAATTATTTGATGACAAAAATTTATATTGACAAAATGCTTGAAGCAGGGGAAATAAACAAAGAAGATTTGGTAGTAGAAGTTGGACTTGGCTTCGGAGTTCTTACTTTTGCTTTGGTGGAAAAAGCTGGGAAGGTAGTGGCTTTTGAAATAGAACAAAAATTGAAAGATTATTGGGAAGAAAACAAATCTGAAAATTTGGAGATTGTTTGGGGTGACGTGATGAGAAAATTTAATGAAGTAAATCTCAAAAAATATAAATTGATTGCCAATTTACCATATCAGATTACTTCTGGAATTTTGCGTATGTTTTTGGAGATGGAAAATAAACCAGAAAAAATTGTCGTCATGGTCCAAAAAGAAGTTGCAGAGAGGATCACTGCTAAAAAAGGTGATATGAGTGTCTTGGCTATTTCTGTTCAATATTATGGACAACCAAGAGTTGTCGCCAAAGTCACCAAAGGTAATTTTTGGCCTTCTCCAAAAGTAGATTCTGCAGTATTGCTTATAGATAATATCAAATCTCCCCAGAATGATTTTTCTGATGAATATTTCTTTACAGTTGTAAAGGCAGGTTTTGTTCAAAAAAGAAAACAACTTTGGCGTAATTTATCTCAAGGTTTAAATTTGGATGGAGAAAAAATAAAAAGTATTTTACAAGAAATTTGTGGCAATGACAAAATTAGAGCCGAGGAACTTGGAGTAGAGGAGTGGGTGAAAATAGCAAACAATATCAAGTAAAAACTGAGCTTTTAAATATACAAATTAAAATAAACAAATTACAAATGAATCACAATACACAATTACATTTTGTCATTTGTTTATTGTTTGGTATTTGTGGTTTGAAAATTGTTTATTTTTGTGCCTGTTTTTTGTAGAACTTTTGGCTTTATTACTGGTTCTTCTTTTGTGTAGTATGTGGATTGTTTCTTGTTGTGGCTTTTCTTTTTTTTTGCTATAATATATTTAGATTTATATCTCTATCTACATGGAAGAAGATAAACAAGAAAAAATTCTTTCGGGAAGTCAGAAGACTGGCTTTGTTTTGTTGTTTGTATTTGCATTACTGACTGTGGGTT
>PFBU01000032.1 GCA_002773185.1 Candidatus Magasanikbacteria bacterium CG10_big_fil_rev_8_21_14_0_10_36_16
AATTGTACATAAACGCATTGTGATTATCAAAATCATCCTTCACTCTCACCTCAGCCAAAGACTGATCCACCTTTGGTGGAAGCTGAGCTACCCTGACTTTTGAAATAAACAAATATCAAACTACAAATAACAAAATACTTTTATAATAGTTGGAATCCTGCCTGCCGGCAGGCAGGTTGTTTATTTTAAATTGTAATTTTCTACCGTAGCCTCAAGGGGGATCGAACCCCTATTGCTAGGATGAGAACCTAGCGTCCTAGCCATTAGACGATGAGGCCATAAATATTATGACTAGCCACTAGACGATAAGGTCTTAAAAAACTCAAAGCCCAAATAATATACTACAAAAAAACAATTTTGTCAAAAGTCAGTAGTCACCTACCTACTTGGAGCAATATGATAATATTGCATAATAAACTGCGAAATTTTAGAAAAAGTACGAGCAGCTGTAGTAGAAGCATACACTAATTTTGGTTTACCAAATTTAACAATCATCACATATTTGGGATCATCCACTGGTCCAAAACCAACAAATGTATGATTAAGATCAGTAGTATATCCACCTTTACCAGCAATTTGAGCTGTACCAGTTTTCCCAGCCACATAATAACCAGGTACTTTTGCCAGGCTACCTTCACCACTATCTATTACATTTACCAGCATTCCAGACAACAAACTAGCATTTCTTTTATCTAATATAGTTTTTATTTCTCTTGGTTTAGTAATATCCACCTTACCATCAGGATGAATTATTTTTTCTACAATATAGGGACGCATCATTTTTCCACCATTAGCAATGGTTGCATAAGCGTTAACAAGTTGTAGAGGTGTAACTGTAATACCTTGTCCAAAAGAAGCAGTAGCTGTATAACAATCTATTTTATCACCTTTATTAAGGTACAAAGAATCCACAGTCCCAGCAGCTTCCGTATCCAATTCAATTCCTGTCTTGACACCAAAACCATAAGCTTCCACATATTGTTTGAATTTATCTTTACCAAGTTTATTGGCCACAAAGACCATGCCAGTATTGATAGAATTCACCAATACACCAGTCATAGTTTGCAAACCATAACTCTTCAAGTCAGCATTTTGAATTGATTTTTGGCAGTTGGCTTCAGCTTTACCAGAATCTACAAAAGTCGTATCCGGCTTTACAATATCTTCATTCAAAGCAGCCGACATAATAACCGGCTTAAACACTGAACCAGGTTCATAAGGTGTAAATATTGTTTGGTTATTATAAGCTTCAGCATTTTCTACATCACCATATTTGTTAGGATCAAAACTAGGACTAGAACACATAGCTTTTATGGCGCCAGTAAAGGGATCCAAGATTATCAAAACAGCTGTTTCCGCTTCGTATCTTTTTCTTTCTTCCTCAAGGATTTTACAAGCTTCAAATTGTAAAGTTCTATCTATTGCCAAAACCAAATCAACACCATCTTGAGCTGGTTTGAGAGCTCTGCCAGCCAACGGTATCCAACTACCTTGAGCTGATTTAGCACCTTCCAAAAACCCTCCACTACCAGCCAAATCCTGTTGCCAATATCCTTCAAGACCATAACGCCCAATGTCTTTACCTGATTCATCTTTACCCAAAAAGCCAACTACTTGTGCAGCCAAACTTCCCTCTGGATAATAACGTTGAGGGAAACGAGAAAAACCAATCCCAACCAAATCCATGGCTTTCAATTTATCTACAGTCTCTTCGTCAACTTTTTGTTCAAGAGGTTCATAAGGATCACCAACTTTTTCCAATTGTGCCAAAACTTTTGCTTTACGTTCGTCATCATAAGAAAATACTCCAGATAATTTATCCAAAATATCTTCAGCTGTTTTATTATCTAAAATTAATCTATCATCAGAATACACAGTATAAAAATCACGATTGATAGCGAGAGGAAACAAATCTTCAGCATTTTCTGATTCCAAAAAAATTTCACCACGTTTTGGAAAAAGACTTTCATACATATCTTGCGAGCCAGAAGCCAAAGCAGTATAAAAGCTATGTTGTAAAATCATCAAAGTAAAAAGACGCAGAAAAACAATTAAAAAAGCAGAAACACATACAAAAACAGCCAAATTCAATCTAAAATCTGGGTTTTCTTTTCTAGAAATTTGTTTTGGTTTAACTTGATAATTTACTCTCACAGTTAAAAAATTAAAATGATAATCAAAAATGGATACGAAATACGAAATTACAAAATTACGAAAAAACTATAAGTTCGTATTTTCGTAACTTTCGTATTTCGTATCCCCTAGATATATTATAAACTTTAAACATCAGCTATATTTGTTTATATTTCATCATTCTCTTCTCTGCCACTTCCTCACTAATAATTCCTTTTTCCAAAAGTTCTTTGAGTGAGTTCTCCATACTTTGCATACCATTTTTGGCGCCAGTCTGAATAGCGCTATAAATTTGGGCAACATTACTCTCTTTGATCATATTAGCCACAGCCGAATTATTTACCAAAATTTCACGAGCAGCCACACGACCACCTTCTACTGTAGGCAAAAGTTGTTGAGTAATAATCATTCTTAGCACAGAAGCCAACTGAATCATTATCTGTTTTTGTTGAGGACCATCAAATACATCCACAATACGTTCAATAGCATCAGCAGCCGAAGCAGCATGCAAAGTAGAAAATACCAGATGTCCAGTTTCAGCAGCCGTCAAAACAGTAGAAATAGTTTCCAAATCACGCATCTCCCCTACCAAAATAACATTTGGATCTTGACGTAAAACATGCTTTAAGGCTTCAGCAAAAGATTTGGTGTCTGTACCTACTTCACGTTGTTCAATCAGACTTTTGTCATCTTTGAAAACAAATTCAATAGGATCTTCAATAGTAATAATATGAGACTTACGACTTTTGTTGATTTCATTTATCATACTAGCCAGAGTCGTAGATTTACCATGCCCAGTCGGTCCAACAATCAAAACTAAACCATCCATCAAATTAGTTGCTTCAAGCAACTGTGGTTCAAAAAGCAAATCTTGTGGTGTAGGTATTTCTTTGGGAATCACACGAGCGGCTAGACCCACAGTACCATTTTGACGATGAAGATTAACACGAAAACGAGTATTGTTGATTTCCAAACCAAAATCTAACTCTAGATTTTCTTCAAAAGTCTTCTTCTTGTCTGCGTCCAAAAGAGTCAAAATAGCTTTCTCCAATTCTTCAGCAAATATTGGCTCTGACTCTATTTCTTTTAGATTACCTTCTATACGCAATGTTGGCTTATCCCCGCCTACCAGATGTAAATCAGAAGCGCCGGCTTTGAGAGCTTCTTCAAAATATGATTTTATAGGTTTCATAGTATTAGTTTATTAGATAATTGGCTTATTTTGGATACGAAATACGAAAATCTACGAAAGTATATAATAAAAAAATTTCATAATTTCGTATAGTTCGTATTTCGTATCCTGACAAGTTTAATTTTACCACATCTGGCCTGCCTTGACAAAAGAACTATTTTGTGCTATAATGTGCTGTTTAAGTACTAGGTGTAAAAAAGGCTTATTTAAACGTTTAATACCCTCAAAAATATAACAAAAAAACAGTATCATAATGAAAATAGCCATGACCACCGCAGAACTTGTTTCACAGTTTGCGGGGCGAGAATTGCCTATATGATTATAAGTTAGATAAACATATTTACTTTAAATCAAAGTTTATGAAAATAGCCATGATTGGACAAAAAGGCATACCAGCTCTCTACGGTGGCGTGGAAAAACACGTTCATGATTTGTCTGTGCGTCTAGCCAAAAATAATGACGTTACCGTTTACAGTCGTAAATGGTATAGTAAAAATTTGAACACCAATTTTGAAGGTGTCAATATTTTGTATACACCTACAATACATACCAAACATCTAGATGCCATAGTACATACTTTCACAGCTACTATTCACGCGCTATTCCAAAAATATGATGTAATCCATTACCACGGTGTTGGACCTTCTTTGTTGTCTTGGATACCACGTATCTTCGCTCCAAAAACCAAGGTAGTTACCACTTTCCATTCTATTGATAGATACCACCAAAAATGGAACTTCATTGCTAAGTTTGCTCTTAGACTTGGTGAAAAGACAGCTTGTACTTTTGCTCACAAAACAATTTCTGTTTCAGAAAGTATAAAACTATATTGTCTAAATGAATTCAACAAAGAAACTGTTTATATACCAAATGGTGTCAATGAAATAAATCACGAAGTTGGCTCTGAAAAA
>PFBU01000007.1:0-4177 GCA_002773185.1 Candidatus Magasanikbacteria bacterium CG10_big_fil_rev_8_21_14_0_10_36_16
ATGTTTGAGCACCCATACCTATCCAATATTTAATACGGTCAGCTTTGAGTTCCAATACTTTTGGAGTTTGTGTTGGGTTATAATTACCCAAAATCTCCAAACTATTGTATTGTGTATCACGAGCTTTTTCAGAAATAATCAAACGATAAGTTGGATTTTTTCTCTTTCCCATTCGTTGTAGACGGATTGTCAACATAATATTACTTTTTTATATAAATAAACCTATCTAGAGCGTGTGACGGTTTACGAGGACTATTCTACCAGAACAGCCTTTTTTTGTCAAGTATACTACCCCCATTTAATCTTTTGTTCTTACAGTAGGAACAAATTCAACACCAACCACATAAGTTCTTTCTGGTTCAGACTCTTTATAGCCAAGCTGTATAGAGACATTCATTTTACCATTAAAATCTAACTTACTATCATATTCTTTGAAATTTAAATCTTTTATAGTAAACCACTCTTTAAAGCTAAATTCTGACTGATATTTTTCTTTACTTCTCTCCGACCTTGGTAAAATTGCCCAAATACCAGCAACACCTGAATTATTGTGTCCTTTGTAATAGCTATCCAAAAATATCTGCAAATCAACATTAAGATCATCCAAATTTTTGAATTGTTTTTCTTTATTCTTAACCAAAAAATTATTTACAATTGCTCCATCAAAAAATTGTTTCATTTGTTCATTTTTATGTTGATTAGCAACTTCTTTTGGAGGCATTTGTTCTGTGTGGTTTATTCCTCCTTCTCCATTTGAAAATCCCATATATTTAAAGTTAAAAATTAATTATCCAACTTAACACTAAGCAATTTACTAATACCATCATTACCCATGGTCACACCATAAAGGACGTCAACGGCATGCATAGTAACTCTATTGTGAGTGATAATAATGAATTGTGATTGCATAGACAACTCACCAAGAATTTTGGTAAAGCGTGTAGTGTTGGCTTCGTCTAGTGCAGCTTCCACTTCGTCCAAAATTACAAATGGCGAAGGATTGGTATGAAGTATAGCACAAAGCAAAGCAATAGAAGTCATTGTCCTCTCACCGCCAGAAAGTGCAGAAATATTTTTTATTTTCTTTCCAGGTGGGCAAGCATAGACTTCCACACCCATAATAATTTTCCCACGCTTTTTTCTTTCTCCATCTTCCATTTCTTCAGATTCAACTTCCCCCATTACTTCATTTTCCATTTCTTCATTCCTCATTCCCCGTTCCTCATCGTTGCCATAGACTTCTACCAACTCAGCACTACCACCTTCAAACAATAATTTGAAATAACGAGCAAATTCTTTTTTAATTTTGTTGAAACTTTCTTTGTGTTTTTTCTTCATGAGTTTGTCTAATTCAGCAATCATCTTTTCCAAATCAGCTGAAGCTTTGGTAAGATCAGCAAGTTCAAAAGAAAGAGAATCAAAACGTTCTTTTATTTCGGCATATTCGCCCATGACACTTTCATCAATCCCACCAATCAGTGACAATTGGTATTTGTATTTTTCAATTTCAATTTTCGCATGTTCCAATTCATCTTCAACAAATTTTTCTTCCAACCTACCCAAAATATTACCAATACCTTCTTGTAACTCAGAAAATATTTCTTGTTCTAGATCTTCTCTATGAGTTTGCAATTTTACAATTTCCATTTGTAATTGATGTTTTTCATCAGCGTGTTTATTTAGAGACAATTGCTCAGACTGCATACTATCTTGCAAAGCAAAAATCCTTTGTCTTTTTTGTTCTTCTTCAGAGTTAAGTTTTTCTATTTTTTTATTCACTGCTTCTAATCTTTTTTCTACACTTCCTATTTGCACCACCATTTCATCTTTTTGACTAGAAAAAGTTTTCATCATGTCACTATATTCTGTTTTGGACAGTGAGTGCATAGACAATTCTTGTTTGAATTGAGAAAGTTCTTTGGAGACATCTCGCAAACTATTTTGCATCAAAGAAATCTTTTCGTCTTGCACCTGATCTTGCATACGCATTTCTAGTACATTTCCTTTGCTATTTTCTATTTCTATTTCCAATTTGTCCAAAGTGACTTTGTTTTCTACCAATTCTTGTTTGAGCTGTTCATAAGCATATTCACTAAAATCCTGATTTCCTCCTGCAAATGATAAAACGCCCTTTTTAGCGCGACGGAAACCACCTTTCATAGAACCACTAGTTTCCATGATATCACCCTCTAAGGTCACCATACGGACCCTACCAATGCCAATTTTACGTGAAATGTCAATATCTTCAACAATTAGTGTAGATCCAAAGACATAAGAGAAGACATCTTCATAAACTAGGTCATAATCTACTAGATTAACAGCTAAACCATAGACACCAGAAGTGTGTTCAAGGTCTTTGATGTCATTGGTGACAAAACGTCCTTTAATTTTGTTGAGTGGCAAAAAAGTCGCGAAACCAAGTTGTTGTTGTTTCAAAAATTGAATACAAGCTTGAGCTACCCCATCATTTTCAACAACAATTGAGCCAAGATGGGATTGAGCCGCTACTTCAAGAGCTAAACGATATTTTTCATCTACTTTGGACAACTGAGCAACCAGACCATGGACTTTGCCACCAAATTTACCAGGTACTTGCATAAGTATAGCATTGACAGCTCGCAAACCTTCGAACTGGACACTATCTTTTCCTTGTTTCAATTCATTTAGATTGTGTTCAATTTCCAATTGTCTGTTTTGTAATTTTATTCTTTTGCTTTGTAATTCTTCCAAAGAGTTGGACAAATTTTTTATTTTTTCTAGCAATTCTGTTTTTTTCTTGTTTTGATTTTCAACGTCTTTTTCAATATTTTTTTCTTGCAATACAAACTCATCAATTTTTCCCTCTAGCCAACTCACATTTTGTTTGCCGACTTTACCAAACTCAGTTTGTAATTTTCCAGAAATCACAGACTGCTCTCTTTCCAGACTATTTTTTTCTTGTAAGATTTCTTGGTATTCTTCTTGAAGTTCAGAAAAAACTTCTTGTCTTGATTTTTCTTGAGCTAGTTTGGCGAGTTCAGTTTGAACTTCTGTTAGACGAGTATTCACCTCTTCATAAGTTTTATTGACAATATCAAAATTACCTTGTAACTTATCCAAATTTTCTGACAAATTACTATGCAAAGTAAAATAATATTTTTCTTGAACTTCACGCAAACCTATTTCTACTTCTTGTCTTTTTTCCAACTTCCCTACCTGACGTTTCAAATTTTTCAAATGTGGTTCTATTTCATGAAGCATGGCTTCGGCTTGGGAGATATTCTCAGCTGTTTTGTTCAACTTGAGCAAAGAATGATGACGTTTGATTTGGAATTCTTTGATACCTACAGCCTCATCAAAAAAACCTTTACGTTCAGCTGGAGTTTGCAACAACAATCTGTCAATTGTACCTTGGCTAATCACTGAGTAAGAACCTTGTCCAAATTGGGCTTGGGCCAACAAAATCTGCAAATCAATCAAACGTACTGTATTATTATTCAACAAATATTCACTTTCACCAGAGCGATACAATTTACGAGAAATGACTAATTCATCATAATCAATATTTACCCTCTTATCAGTATTATCCAAACTCATAGTTACGCTGGCCAAACCCATCTTACCTTTTCCTTCTGAACCAGCAAAAATAACATCTTCACTTTTTTTACCGCGAAGATGCTTCATACTTTGTTCTCCCAATACCCAACGGATGGCATCAACCACATTACTCTTTCCACTACCATTCGGACCAACAACAGCTGTAATACTGTATTGACCATTTTTCTTAGGCGGGGCGAAATCTAAAGTTGTATTATTAGCAAAAGATTTAAAACCGTTTATTTCTAACTTTTTTACGTACATAGATCAAATTCAGAGACAAATTAATATTAAAAAACTATTTTCAAGACAATTATTTACCTCATTAACAAAATAGTTCATAAAATTCATAAAGTCGAAAGTTTATAAAGTATTTTGTAACAAAGTAAACAAACTAAACAATAACTTTAGACTTTAAGGACTTTAAAGACTTTTGATTATTATACAACTTTTGTCAGTAGTTGACAACAAAGCCAATATTGTATATAATAGTTAGCTTAAAAAAGAAGTAAATATGCCACATAGAATAGCCAAACAAATTCACAATGAAATCCTTGAAAAGGACAATTTTTTGCTAGTTGCCCACCAAAATCCAGACGGG
>PFBU01000007.1:4213-5967 GCA_002773185.1 Candidatus Magasanikbacteria bacterium CG10_big_fil_rev_8_21_14_0_10_36_16
CGATGTCTCCAAACAATTTACGTATTTAAAAAATATTCATTTAACTACCTCAGACCCAGCCAATTGGAATAAAAAATATGGAGCTATAATTGTCTTTGATTCTGGAGATTTACCATATGCAGGGATCGACGAATTTATCAAAAAACAAACAAATCCCTTTTTAATCAACATTGATCACCACACAAGTAATGTTAAATTTGGACAACACAATTTGGTAGTAGATAATTTATCTTCCACGGTAGAAGTAATCTATAATTATTTTTTGGTAAACAAAATAAGAATAAACTCAGATATGGCCACTGCTCTTCTTACTGGACTTATCACTGATACTGACAACTTTTCCAACGCTGCTACTTCCAAAGAAGCTTTATCAATGGCTAGTTATCTTATAAACAAAGGTGCTAGATTCAAAAAAATCCATGATTATATAGTTATGGATAAAAATGTAGCAATATTGCAACTATGGGGAATTGTTTTGAATAGACTTGAAGTCCACGAAAAAACCAACATAGTTTATACATATATACAACAGGCGGATTTAATAAAGTGTGATGTGACCGAAGAAGAAATTGGCGGATTGTCCAATATGATGAACCATTTGAAAGATGGTAAAGCTATTTTCGTTTTCAAAGAGAAAACCAATGGCAATATCAAAGCCAGTACTCGCACTACTCTTGAAGATGTAGATTTGTCAAAAGTTGCCCAACTCTTTGGTGGCGGTGGACACAAAAAAGCCGCTGGCTTCGAAATATCTGGCCCTATAGAGACAGCCCTAAAACACGTTTGGGAAACTATTGAAAAAAGTGGGCTTATAAGGTAAAATAGATTATATAAAAAAGGATACGAAATACGAAAAGTACGAACATACGAAAGTTTCGTAATTTCGTAAATTTCGTATTTCGTATCCCCCATAACCAAAATATATATTATGACAAACAACGAAGTAACCTCTCAAATCCTCATTCCAACCATCATTGAAAAAACTACTTATGGCGAGCGTGCTTATGATATCTATTCACGTCTTTTAAAAGATAGAATAATTTTCCTAGGCACAGAAGTCAATGACCAAGTAGCCAATATTGTGATAGCTCAACTTCTATTTCTGGCTAACCAAGACCCAGAAAAAGATATCAAAATATATATCAATTCTCCGGGTGGATCTGTCACTGCTGGTCTTGCCATTTATGATACGATGCAATTTATCAAACCTGATGTTTCTACCATTTGTATTGGTATGGCTGCTAGTATGGCTTCGGTACTTCTCGCTGCCGGAGCAAAGGGAAAAAGATTTTGTCTTCCAAACAGTGAAGTCATGATTCACCAAGTAATGGGTGGTACCCAAGGTCAAGCTAGTGACATTAAGATTCATGCCGAAAGAATACTCAAGATGAAAGACAACTTAAACGTCATTTTACAAAAACATACTGGACAAAAATTAGCGACTATTGAAAATGATTCTGATAGAGACAATTTCATGAGTGCGACCGAAGCTGTAAAATATGGTTTGGCTGATAAGGTTATTGAAAAATAAAAATAATTTAATTATTGCAAAAAATAGACTTAACGAAGTCTATTTTTTTATAAATTCAAAAACTTATTTTATGATTCCATTGCCCCATTGTTCCATTGTTAAATTGTTATTTGTATATTGAAAATTATATTTTTTATAGCCTCTCCAGCCTTTTTGGCTTTTTCCGCCCTAGGCGGATCAGCCTTTGGCTGACAAGCATTTCAAGCTTTTTTTCAAAAAAACT
>PFBU01000041.1 GCA_002773185.1 Candidatus Magasanikbacteria bacterium CG10_big_fil_rev_8_21_14_0_10_36_16
AAATTGATACTTTGGATATTCCGCTTGTTGGTACAATTACAGCTGGACAACCAATTGAAGCTTTGGAAACTAGAGGAGATACTATTACTATTGCTAGAGATACTTATTTTGATCCTGAACAGTTGTATGCTTTGAAAGTTTCTGGTGATAGTATGATTGAAGATGGTATTTTTGATGGAGATATTGTTGTTATTAAAAAACAAGATTATGCAGATAATGGGCAAACAGTAGTTGCTATTATAGATGAAAATGAAGCCACTCTAAAAAAACTGTATAAAGAAAAAAATAGATTTAAATTACAATCGGCTAATCAAAATTTATTACCATTTTATCGTACAGAAGTAGAAGTTCGTGGTATTGTTGTTAAAATTATTAGAGATTTTAACAAACAATTGCAAACCGAAACAAAAAAATTCAAAACTATTGATTTGTTTGCTGGAGTTGGTGGTATTAGACTTGGTTTTGAAGAAGCTGGATTTGAAACTGTGTTTGCTAATGACTTTGAACAAAAGTGTAAAGATACTTACGACTTAAATTTTGATGGAACACAACTTTTTGTAGAAGATATACAAAAATTAAATGAAAAAAAATTACCAGATTTTGATTTTTTACTTGGAGGATTCCCTTGTCAAGCATTTTCTATTGCCGGATATAGAGAAGGATTTGATGATAAAAAAGGTAGGGGAAATTTATTTTTTGATGTTGCTAGAATTATAAAAGAAAAAAAACCAACGGGTTTCATGCTTGAAAATGTAAAAAATTTGAAAAATCATGATAATGGAAAAACCTTTAAAATTATATTAGATACTTTAGAATCGCTTGGTTATTATGTAAAGGCAAAAGTATTGAATAGTATGGAATATGGTAATGTACCACAAAATAGAGAAAGAATTTATATTGTCGGTTTTAGAGACAAAAAACATTATGAAAAATTCAATTTTCCACCTATAATAAAATTGAAAAAGAGTATAAAAGATTTATTGGAAGATAATGTAGATGAAAAATATTATTATGATGGTAAACCTCTTTATGAAAAAATAAAAGATGACGTTACAAATTCAAATACTGTTTATCAATGGCGTAGAAAGTATGTTCGTGAAAATAAAAAAGGTGTTTGTCCTACCTTAACAGCAAATATGGGAATGGGTGGTCATAATGTACCAATTATTAAAGATAAAAAAGGAATTAGAAAGCTGACTCCTCTTGAATGTGCTAGGATACAAGGCTTTCCTATGGACTTCAAACTTCCAATAAATATGTCTGATTCTGCACTTTATAAACAATTTGGTAATTCTGTAAGTGTGCCTGTTGTAAAAGCTGTTGCTAAACAGATTAGAAAAGCGATTGAGGATTAAATGCTTGATAATTTTTTTAAAATGTCCCAGTTTTCTCTATATTTTTCTAATTTACTGAGTGATTTTGAAGTCCCCATTTTCTTTGTATCATCTATAGGAATAATATAACAATCTCCATTTCTCCCATCTACTACTAGTATAATGTCGCAGTCTTCGCGTGTATATTTATAAGTACGTTGTGCAACATCTCTACTTATTTGTTTTCCACTTCTTCCTCCTCCCGTAAAGTTGACACTACCCCCAGAAGTTCCTTTGATTTGTATTCTTAATAATTTATTATTTCCAACATCTATAATTGCATCGTATCTACTATTTGTTACATCTGCTCTTGAACATGGGAATCCGGCTTTCATACATCTTCCAACGCCGATCATTTCGTCAGAATTACCATTTATACTTCTAAAAATTCCATCATTAATATTTGTTAATTTTTTTTCCACATATTTTTTTGTGTATTTTCCATAAAAAATATTTTAAATATTTATCCTCTCCAAAATATCCTCTACATGTACATCATAATCAATCGTGGCTTGAAGTGGGATAAAATTAACTTGGTTTTTTTCAAGAAAATGGTTGATTAGACTGTCTATCAAATTGCGAAATTCATCATCAGTAGTACGGAAGCCATCATCTTCAGCTTTTATATCTAATTTTTGAGTTTTGAAAATATGGTCATAGGTTTTACCATGCTCAAAAGCAATATTTTCGTATTCTTCTGAAGTTTTTTCATCGGCTATACGATGCAAATAAGCAAAATTGTCTATAGTAGCTCTATCGGTTATTAGTATTTTGTCACTATGATCTACTTCATTTTCTTTGTCTATTTGGTTGTGCATTATCCATTTTTGAGCTTCGATAGTAGTGCCTTCGTGAACTGGAAAAGGGCAACTGCGGGCATGTTCTTGGATAATCATTACTTTTTTACCCATTTCTTCTAGTTTGTTTTTCAATTTTTGAACTAAAGTTGTTTTACCCGTAGAGTGGGTGCCGATGATGGCTATTTTCATAGATTGAAATATTTTTTTATTTAAGTTTTTTGTTATTTTTATTTATTATGCTTTTGGCATTGGTTTTGCTAATTACTTTTTTGCCTGTTTTCAATTCTATTTCTTTGCGAGCATTACCAGCGACATTTCCTCCAGCTTGGGCAACTTTTTTATTTTCTTCTAGATTTTTTGGATTTTTGTGTTTTGATATTTCTGTAGTACTAGTTTCGGCTAACATATTTAGAACTAATTCCAGGTTAGTCATGTTGTCTCGTAAGTTTTCTTTTTTTAAGTTTTTTACTTTTTTATATTCTTTAGTTGTCATTCCTGTCCAAGCTTTGGTAATTTCATTTGTCAAAATTGCAAATTCTAAACATTCTTGTATTCCACCTTTTTCCCATTCGTCGGTAAGTTCTTTGCGTATCTCTATACTTTTTAGTCTTTGGTTTATCCAATTTAGGCTATAGCCTTTTTGTAGGTAGGTTTTTAGAGCTCTGTTTATAGCTATTTCAGGATCAGTTGTTTCTTCCAATCTTTCATAACCAATTTTGGCTAGCCAAAGTTTGAAAGGTTCTGCTTTTGGTGAGGGAACTGACTGTATTAAGCGTAAAAGAGTCTCGGTGTCAGCAACATCTGTGGCATAATATTTGCCATCTTTAGCCAAAAATTTCAGTTGTACGATTTTTTCGTACACCTCGCTACCTTCATTATTTAATTTTATTTTTAAATCACTCCAATATCTTTTTGGAATTGTAGAGCCTGTCAAAATAGCAATAACATCTATAATTGAAAAATACCAAAGTTCTTTTTTTTCATCCCATTTTCTTCGTACGTCTCTGCCCTCAAAAATAGCTGTAGTTTTGTTTTTTATTTGTTTGTCCATATTTTTATTATGAAGAAATGAAATATACAACTATATTATACTTTTTATAAAGCTCTTTGGCAAGAAAATTTTTGGTTTGACTAGAGGTGTTTTTTAAGTTATCATGACTAATGACTAACTGTTTTTTGTTGTTAGTATCTACTTTGTGAGTTTTATTAGTTAGAGAGGTTTATATTTAAGAAAGATCCCTTGCTGTATTTTCAACTCGGGATGAATTGAATTTTATGCTCAAAGCAATTATCTTTGATTTCGATGGTGTGTTGGGTGACACTTGTGCAATGTCCATTGAAGTTTGCCGGGTTTTCAAACCTGGTTTGACAGATGAATCTTTTTTGAATCAGTATAATGGTAATGTTTATCATGATAATAATAAAATAAGATTTACTGATGAAGAATCTGATTTCTTTTTTCAAGAGATGAACAAGCGTTTTGAAGAAAAACATTTATTTCCTTTTAAAAAGGATCTGCCTCTTTTGGGTGATCAATACAGTTTATTTGTAGTCTCTAGTACTAGAGAATCTAGCCTTGAAAAATATTTGAAATGTGGTGATTTGCTAGAAATTTTTGAATGGCTGATGGGATCAGAAACGCACAGATCAAAAGTTGTGAAATTCAAAATGATTTTTGAAAAGTATAATTTGAAACCAGAAGAATGTTTATTTTTTACAGATACTTTGGGTGACATTCGTGAAGCCAATGAAGTTGGTTTGCCTGTGGTTGGTGTGACCTGGGGATTTCAAGATCACGAAACTTTAAAAAAAGGGAACCCAAGGAAAATTATAAGTGAGTTTGAGGAGCTTTTACCAACAATTAATGATTATAAAGATAAATAATTTTACTAATTATTAATTAATAATTAGTAATTAACAATTATTATGACCAAATATCAAATTAACCAAGAAAAATTAAAACAAGATTGTCTAATTATTCCTATTTTTGAGGACACAGGTCTCGACACTTTTAGTAAAAA
>PFBU01000006.1:0-18415 GCA_002773185.1 Candidatus Magasanikbacteria bacterium CG10_big_fil_rev_8_21_14_0_10_36_16
TCCAGTTATGAGACCAACTGGAGGCATAATAATATCTTTGACTAGAGAAGTAACTATTTTCCCAAAAGCTCCACCGATTATTACTGCAATAGCCAAATCCACCACGTTGCCTTTGATAGCGAATTTTTTGAATTCTTTAAACATAACTTTTATTTGTCTACCTAGTCTTAAAATGAAAAGGATTTGACCATTTGTTGAACAGCTGGTACAAATTTTTCAAAGTCACCTTGTTTGCCTGTGAAAGTTACTATATAAACATAATCATCCCAAACAGTGTAGGCTTGTATTGTAGTATTTGGAGTTGTTTGTCCAGGCATTGTACCAGTGTAAATAAGAAGTTTGCCAGGTTCACCACTAATTTCCATATCTTCTTGTTTGGTAATTTTCAAATTTGTCATGTATTGTCCCAAAGCGTCAGTAGTTTGTTTATTAAATTGTTCTAGAGTCATACCTACAGAACTAAAATCTTGGATCATCACGCTGACATTTTCTTGAAATTGATCGACACTAGATTGTAAGGGAGAGAAAAATTGTACGAGAATTGGACTTTTGCCGTCTTGTTTGGTCCAGTCACTTGGGTAATCAATACTAACACCTTCGGCATCATTGTTGTAGGTCAAAAAGTTTGTTGGCACTGTAGTATTTGTCGTTGGTTGTGTAGTATTGGCATTAGAATTTACTGTTGCAGTAGGTGGAGTATTGGTGGTAACTGGTGCTGGAGGAGTTGTTGTCTTTGTGCAACTTGCACCTCCCAAAATTAAGGCAACACTTAGAATACCTAGAGTTAAAAAATGTTTTTTCATAAATATTATGATTAAAATTAAATAAAATAAAGTTATTTCTTACATAAGGTATTTATTATTTAATAATTAAAATTTGTTAATAGAGTTAATCAATTGTTACGCTCTACAATAAAAGCTGAAAGTTGACGTAGTGGCTCTAATTCCATACCTAGTCCAGACAATTCTTCTAATGCTTTTTTGTACAGTTCTTGTGCTTTATTTTTTGATTCTTCTAGACCAAATAGTGATACATAAGTAGATTTGCCTCTGGCCTGATCAGAACCATTTGGTTTTCCTAAAATTTTGCTATTAGTTTCTACATTGAGAATGTCGTCACGGACTTGGAAGGCTAGACCAATGGCTTTGGCATAGTTATCCAAAGCTTGTTTTTGTGAGTCGCTAATTGTGGTACAACTAAGGGCACCCAAACGAACACTGGCAAGTATTAGCGCCCCTGTTTTTTTGCTGTGCAAAGTTTGTAATTGTTCTAGGGTTATTTGTTTACCTTCTGCTTCCATATCTAAAACTTGTCCACCAGCTATACCAGGTGAGCCATTGGCTCTAGCTAATTCAGTTATCATTTTCAATCTAATTATAGGGTCAGTTTTCATCATTTTATCATTGGCTAATACTTCAAAAGCTAAACTTGGTAGGGCATCACCAGTCAACAGAGCTGTTGGTTCGCCAAAAGCTATATGACAGGTTGGTTTGCCACGTCGTAGCATATCATTGTCCATACCTGGTAAATCATCATGAACTAATGATGAGGCATGAATGAGTTCTACAGCGCAAGCTGGGCCGTCTAGTTGCCCTAAGGTAACGCCTAAAGCCTGTCCAGTAGTATATACTAATATTGGTCGGACTCTTTTACCTCCATCCAGAGTGGCATAACGCATGGCTTGGTGTAGACTAGTTGGTATTTGATTTTCATCAGGGAGCCAAGATTGTAGTGCTACTTCCACCCGCTTTTGGTATGTTTTTAGCATTTCCGTGAACTCCATATTATTTATTTAATAATTAGTGGTTTGGAAAAAAAGTTCGGGTCTAATTTAGTAATGTTGTCTCGTATTTTTTGTCTTATGTTTAGTAAGTTTGTGTAGGTATAAAAGAAATCTTCTTTTTGGTCTTTTATAAGTGTATCAAATGTTGGTTTTTCACGCAAAACAAAATTGGCAAAGCTCTCTGCAATATCTTCATCCGGGTCAGTAGCCGCATATTCTGTCACAAAGTTATTTGGATATTCGTCATAGAAATATTGGACAGCATCTTCACTGCCACCATCAACATTATTATACCATTCATCAAATAATTTTCCATCCCAAAATTTCAAGTAATATTGGTAAGAGTAAGAATTTTGGTAAAGACAACCTTCTGATAGTAAGTGAGTGTTGCAAGTATTTTCATCATAGTTATTATAATCTACTTGAGTTTTATTTAGAGCGAGTAAATGCCCAAATTCGTGAACCAGTGTATAAATAAAATCTTGACTATCAAACATTTGTCCATTTTTGAGGATATCTACTGGATCTATGACTAGTTCCCATTCGTTATTGTCGTTTAAATACATTGAAGCAAGATTTCCCTCTTTACCATCAGTATTTATAATAAATTTTTCAATATAATTTTTTTCATTTATACTTGCAAAAATTTGTGAAGCAAAATTCCAGAGATATTCGTGTTCGGAAATATTGTAAGCCTCATCTCTATATTTAGCTTCATTTGTAAAAGTATTTTGTCTTAGAGTGTTGTCTATATTTATATCATAAGTAACAAGATTTATTCCTTCTTCGTTATTATCAGTGTATGATAGGTTATCCAGGTAAGAAATTATGTTGTTGGCTATTATGGCTTGGTTTGTATTGTTTGTTGGCAATTCAGTGACGGTCGAATTTTGAATAATGTCATTTTGAAAATTTATATTGTCAATTGACCAATTGTTGGTGGTTTTGGTGTTTTGTGTAGTATTTCCAAAAGGCCAAAAGTAGAGAGTAATAAAGGAAACGATTATCAAAGCTAAGACACCTAAAATAATTTTCCAAAGATGTTTTTTGAAAAAAGACAGTCTTATTGGCGGAGTAATTTCTGGAGTTGCATTTTCTAAATTTGAGTTGTCTGTAGGTTGGTTTGGCAAATTATCTTCCTCCATATGGTTTGAAGTTAACTACCTTATTGTAAAATAGAGTAGGGGGTAAGTAAGTGATTAATTTGTAATGTTTGTCTATTAATATCAGTATAGCACTTTGATTTTTAAATAAAACTCTTTGTGTTGATAAGATTTCTATGGGGGAAACAAAAAACTAGCTAGATTTGTTGGCTGGTTTTTTGTAATAATATATATAACGTTTGTATTTTTAATTTGATAACCCCAGCAACCTTTCCTGCATTTCTTTTTGCATTTCTGGACTAAATTGATTTGTCATTGCCAGACGTCTTTGTAACATAGATTTTTCAATATCAGTACGTTCTGGAGCAAATCTTTTTCTAAAAGTTTCTCCACCACCACTTATTGAAGGTTGGACTAATTCAGCTTTTTCGGGCAAAATGTTTGCAATTTCATTCCATTTTTTTTTCATTTCTTTGAGAGAAGCTGTGGTTGGTTTGAATGTTACATAAGTATATTGTTCACTTTGGTAGGGAATACCAAAGTCTTTGCCCTTCAAAATTTTTCCACCTAGTGCTTCTATTTTTCTTTTTGTATTTTCATCTATTTCAAAATAACCATCTATACTTTGTATTTCTCCATATTTACCACAAAAACCAGAACATTCTGTGTTGTAACCTTTATGATAAAATTCAAATAAGGCATCACGAACTTGTGGATCAATCATTTCACGAAAAGCACCAATAAGAATTTCTTCATCGGTCGGGTGAGGATTTTCTTGGATACGTTTTTCTGTCTCAGCATCTGTACCTAAGTTTACTTGCTTACGTAGCGCTATAAATTCTTGTAAACGTTCAAGTTCTGGGTTATGTGGTTCTTCATTCATATAAAGTTGTTATACATTGACTAAAACAAGAAAATTGTATAAAATAAGATACTTACATTATAACACAGAGTTATTTATACAGCCAAACAATTTATGTGGTACAAAGATATCAAAAACCAATTCTAGCTCTAGCCCCTATGGTTGAACCCACCCTTCGCGAAGGGTGGGGCGAGAATCTTAATTTTACGTTATGATATTCAAAAATGACAATAGACCTTTGTTAGCTCTTGCCCCTATGGCTGATATGACGGACTGGGCTTTTGGGCAGATCTGTCGCCAAGTGAGTGGTGATGATTTTGTGATATTTCGTGAAATGGTCAGCTCAGAAGCAATTGTACGAACCAATAAAAAAACTCTAAAAATGTGTGAATTTGATACTAATGAATATCCTATAATTCAACAAGTCTTTGGTGCTTATCCAGAAGTAGTAGTCAACGCTGCCAAACTTATTGTAAAAAATTACAAACCAGATGGAATAGATGTGAATATGGGTTGTCCGGTGCCTAAAATCGCTGGGAAAGCCGATTGTGGCGCAGCACTCCTAAAAGACCAACAAAGGGCTTATGAGATAGTGAAAGCCTTAAAAAACGCAAATTTGGGCGTTACAATAAGTATAAAGACCAGACTTGGTTGGGCTGATAATGATGATATTTTGAAGTTCGCACCTCTCATGGAAGAAGCTGGAGCTGACTTTATTTCTATACATGGTCGCACCAAACAAGAAGGATATACAGGAACAGCTGATTGGGAAAAAATTGCGCAAGTAAAAAAACTAATTTCTATTCCAGTCTTTGCCAATGGTGATATCAAAAACAACGCCGATATCAAGCGTTGTCTAGAGATTACTGGAGCTGATGGAATTATGATTGGTAGGGGAGCACTTGGTAATCCTTGGATTTTCAAAGGAATGAATAGGGAAGATATACCACTAGATGAATTGAAACGAGTCGTAATAGAACATGCCAAATTGCATATAAAGCATTATGGCGAGAAAGCTATTACAACATTTCGCAAGCACTTAGCTTATTATTTTAAAGGTATGGCAGGAATGAAAGAACTTAGAGGTGAATTGGTACGAGTGAAGAGTATTGAGGAATTAGAAAATATTATAAAAAAAATCCCTGGTTAAGAGGGATTTTTTTATATTTTATATATCTTCTATTTCTTCTAAGGTTACATTTTCTTTAATTCTTAAACCTTTGTTTGGGATATTATCAAATATAATGTAGAACCTTTCTTTACCATCTTTTTGACCTCGGTATATTTTTCCTCGTATCCCATGGTGGTAGAGGTTATGTACTGGTTTTGACCGATCGATATTTTTTATTTCTTCTTCTGTAGCTTTTTCAATTCCTTTGTCATCTTCTAAAAGAGGTGATAGTTTATCTTGTTTTGTTTTGGAAGATTCCATAGTTGTTATATATTCTTCCCAAGTAAGTGAGCCTAGATCAGCACGTGTACCTTTGGGATTGAAAATTGATGGTGTCCCATTTTCTATAGTCATAATTTTGGAATTAATAATTATCTTTTTATTTTATCTTTTATTTGTTGTAGTTTAAAAGAAGTTATTATTTTGTTTATTGTTATACCTGATTTCAAAGGGAAAAGTTTTTGTGTGGTATCTTCTTTTGAAGATGTAGTCCAGTAAGTTTTTCCGGTTGTAGACTCTATTACTGAACCTAACACACCATATTCATCTAATTCTATTCTATTTGACATACCACCAAATTCTTTATTAGCCCAAACATCTCCTTCTTTTTCAAAATCTACTAATATATATCTTTTTGTCCCATCAAGTTTGTTACAGATATTTTTTTCATATTCATTTATTGGGGGTCTTCCAAGTACTTCAATTCCTTGTATATTTTGTTGTACATCTGGTTTTCCAAACATATTGTTTTTTTAAAA
The DNA here is from genome assembly GCA_002773185.1 of Candidatus Magasanikbacteria bacterium CG10_big_fil_rev_8_21_14_0_10_36_16. Lineage (GTDB taxonomy): Bacteria > Patescibacteriota > Patescibacteriia > Magasanikbacterales > UBA922 > UBA1557. The sequence continues at coordinate 5,678 of PFBU01000006.1, forward strand.
TTGATATTTTTAATTTATCAGAATTATCAATATTTGTAAATACTATTTCTTTTTTGCACAAATAAGCAAGTTTCTGAGCAAAAGAGAAACAGTAATAGGTCCTACACCACCCGGAGTTGGTGTGATGAAACTAGCTTTTTTGACAGCCTCAACAAAGTTGACATCGCCATACATTTTTTTATTTTCAAAAGCAATTCCAGTGTCAATAATAATTACATTTTTCTTTAGCATATTTTTGCGTATCAAATTTTTTTTACCCACAGCACTAATTATAATATCTGATTTTTTCAAAGTTTTTGCTAAATCTTTGGTGTGTTCGTTGCAAGTCGTGATAGTGGCTTCTTTGTTTAGTAGCATTATAGAAAGAGGTTTGCCAACAAGTGCCCCAGCACCAACAATGGTAATATTTTTGCCTTTGATGTTTAGTTTGATACTTTTGAAAATCTCAAGTACAGCTTGGGGGGTTGGGGGAGTGAAGTCAGCAGTTTTCATCACTAGTTTGCCAATGTTGGTGTTAGTAAGACAATCTACATCAATAGCAGGATTCACAGCGTCTAAAACTTCTGAAGTGAAGAGTGGTTCAGGAAGTGGAAGCTGTACAATCATACCTTTGATATTTTTTTCTTTCTTCTGAATATCTTTGATATTTTTTACCAATTTTTCTTTTTCGATATTAGCTGAAAAATTGTATATTTCAAAATCAATACCAGCACAGATGGCGGCTTCTTGTTTTCTTCTAACATAAGTTTGTGAAGGTTTGTCGCTCCCAACAAAAATAACAGCAAGCTTTGGTTTGAAATCAAGTTTACTTATTTCTAGTTTAACTTCGTTTAAAATTTTTTGCGCAATTTTTTTGCCGTCTATTATTTTTGTCATAATTTTTTATTTAACCCAAAGAAAATTTTTCAAAATAGATTTTGCTTCTAGGTATACCTAATTTTGTGAGTGTTTTGGTGACTATTTTCATCATTGGTTTTGGTCCACAGATGTAGAAATCTCTTTCTAAATAGTCTGGCACCAAACGTTTTATTTTGTCTTCGTCCATATAGCCGTGTTCATCTTTGTCATTTTTTTCTTGACTTAAAACATGAATCATCTTGATATTTTTTTCAACAAATTGTGTTTGTTCTCCTTGAAAAATGGCATCTTCACTAGTGCGATGACAATTGAAAACAATTGATTGATAATTTTCATCTAGTGATTTCAAAATAGATTGTATAGGAGTAATACCTACATCACCAGCGATAAAAGTCAGCTTTTTGTTGTTTGTTCTTTTGGTGGTGAATATTCCATGTGGACCATCAATCACTACCTTAGTTCCAGGTTTTACATTGGTAATGTCTGAGCTAAAGTCGCCAAGATTTTTTACAGTAATTCGTAAGTATTTATTTTTAGGACTAGAAGAAAAAGAGAAGGGATGAGCTTGTAAAAATCTTTTTTTGTCCAAAAATCTCCAGATAGCAAATTGTCCGGCAGTATATTTGAATTTGTCCAAATTTTTTCCAGACATATAGATAGATGTCGCGCCACTTTCATCTTGTTCTATTTTTTCTACAAAAAATTCATGTTTGTAGAAACTATAAGCTGGTAAGAAAAATCGATAAAACCCTAGATTAACAAAAGTAAAAGTATAAAGTATTATCCAGTAAGCTTGGAAATAAATATTACCTAAGAAATCTCCACCAAGTTCCATCTGGTGTTCAAAAGCTATGATAATAGCAATGTAAGAAGCTAAGTGTACAAGATACCATGTTTCATATTTTAGTCTTTTGAAAACTATCACCAGAGAAGATACAAAGACAAAGGTAAACAAAAATACAGCTATAATAGCTGGTAAAAGTTCAAAATATTTTATAAAAGTAGCTACTTGAGTGAAGAATCCAACATTGCCACCAGCATAACCAACAATAACAAAAAAAGCGTGTGCAAAGATAAAAAATAGACTGAGGAAAGCTGTGATACGGTGGGCATTGGATAATCTATCAAAACCATAAAGACGTTCTACCCACTTTACTCGACCTATCAAAATCAATTGTAATAAGACAAAGAATACTGATAATAACCCTGTGATTCTGGCAATAGAGATAAAGGCATCGGATTTTCCTGTTGTAAGCATGGCCCCTGAGTTGTGAAACCAAAAATAAGAAATAATGCCAAGATTAAGTAAAAGAAAGATATTTAGTAAGATTTTTTTCATATTTATCTATAATATATTTATTGACGAAATTATTATATACTTTCTTGGCTAAAATATCAAGTTTTTATTGTTTTGTTTCAATATAAACTAAATGAAACGAAGTTACTTATTTTGTAGCTACTTATCCCCAGTTGACCCTCTTGCAGATAACTAATACTATATTAGTATAATTTATCTAATTCTTAATATAAGAAAATATGCAAAAAAATTTTTTGAGTTTAGTTGGCATTTTTGGCGCAACTTTACTATTGGGTGCTGGTTGTAATTATACTGCTAATACTGATACAAGTTCAGGTGGCGATAGTATAGTTACACAGGAAGAAAATAATATGATGGAAAACGTTGAGGGTGAAGTGGTAATAGACGTATATGGTCAAAACTTTAGTTTTTCACCAAGTGAAATAAAAGTAAAAAAAGGTGACAAAGTGACTATCAATTTCAAAAGTGCAAGTGGCTTTCATGATTTTGTCATAGATGAATTTGTTGTCGCTACCAAACAAGTTCAAACAGGTGGGGAATCATCTGTTACTTTCATCGCTGACAAAGCTGGTACATTTGAATTTTATTGTAGTGTTGGAAAACATAGAGAGATGGGAATGGTTGGTACTTTGGTTGTGGAAGAAAATGATGTCATGATGGGAGAAACTAGTTTGTCAGGTTCAGCCGATGCTATGAAAAATGATACAGACCTTAGTGGAGAAATAAATGCTGATTTAAAATTGGATCTTTCAGATGATATGAAAGAACCAGCAGGTGCTTACGAAGATTATTCAGAATCAAAATTGGCTTTGGCAGATAGTGGCAAAGTAGTACTTTTTTTCAAAGCTAGTTGGTGTCCAACTTGTAACTCTCTAGATAAAAATGTTGTAGCTAACTTATCTGATATTCCAGCTGGTGTTCATATTCTAAAAGTTGATTATGACAATTCTACTGAACTCAAGAAAAAATATGGTATCACTTACCAACATACTTTTGTTCAAGTAGATGCACAAGGAAATCAAATTACAAAATGGGCAGGCAGTCCAACTCTTAAAGAATTAGTCTCAAATATTAAATAATATTTTTTATGACTTTACTTGTCGTAGCCTTCATTGCAGGTCTTCTTACTATTTTGGCGCCGTGTGTTTTGCCACTCTTGCCAATCATTGTAGGAAGATCAGTCGATGGGCAAGATAAATATAAACCACTTATTGTTAGTGGGTCATTGGCAGTATCAATTGTCTTGTTCACTTTGCTTTTGAAAGCTAGCACGGTATTTATCAATATTCCACAAAGCACCTGGAGTTATATTTCTGGTGGTATTATTATTTTCTTTGGTCTTATTACTGTTTTTCCTGGAGTTTGGGAAAAAAATGCCCTTAAATTTAAATTTTCCAATAAATCAAATCAAATTCTTGGCAAATCTGCTCAGAAAAAAGGTTTTTGGGGAGATGTCTTGGTTGGGGCTTCACTTGGCCCAGTATTTTCTAGTTGTAGTCCTACTTATTTTCTGATTTTGGCGACAGTCTTGCCACAGAGTTTTGCCAAAGGTATTTTGTACTTAGCTGTTTATGCACTTGGCGTTTCTGTTATGTTATTAGCCATTGCTTTCATTGGACAAAAGCTGGTGAAAAAACTTTCTGGTTTTGCCGATCCAAAAGGAAAATTCAAGAAAACTCTGGGAATTATTTTCTTAGTTGTAGGTATTGCAATTTTCACAGGTTTTGATAAAAAAGTAGAAACAGCAATTTTGGAAAGTGGTTTTTATGATGTCACTGGTTTAGAACAAAGATTATTGACAACTCCAGTAGAAGACAAAATAGAAGTTGAGGGTGTAATGAACTTAAACAAAGAAGATCAAATGAAGATGAATAAATCTGCTTGGTATCCACAGTATGAAGAATTGGTAAATCCTAGTGGTTTTGTCAATTCTGAACCTTTTAAACTTGCTGACATTGTTGGTAAAAAAGTAGTGTTGCTAGATTTTTGGACTTATAGCTGTATCAATTGTCAACGTACTTTGCCATACATGCGTGCTTGGTATGAGAAGTATAAGGATCAGGGTTTGGAAATTGTGGCTATTCACACGCCAGAATTTGCCTTTGAAAAATTGCATGACAATGTGGTGAAAGCCGCCGAAGATTTTGGTCTTACTTATCCGATTGTGCAAGACAACGACTATGCGACTTGGCGTGCTTATGGTAATCAGTTTTGGCCACGCAAATATTTGATAGATGTCGATGGCTATATTATTTATGACCACATTGGAGAGGGTGGTTATGCTGAGACAGAAAAATCTATCCAAAAAGCGCTCAAAGAACTTCATGATAGAGAAGATTTGTCTGGTGAAATAGATACTAGTATTAGCAAAGTAGAAGCTGACACTTCACAAGCTGGGAGTCCAGAAACATATTTTGGTTCAGCTCGTAACAAAAATCTTGGCAATGGTATTAGTGGTAAGTCTGGATTGTTTACTTATGAATTGTCTGATAGTTTTTTAGCTGACAAACTTTATTTGGGAGGGGAATGGCTATTAGAAAAAGAATTTGCGACAACCAAACAAGCAGGAGATAAAATTGTTTTTAAATACAATGCTGACAAAGTTTTCATCGTTGCTGAAGCAGATGATTCAATCGAATTGGAAATACGTCGTGATGGAGAGCTTGTGACTGACAACGCTGGTAAAGAAATAATAAATAGTACAGTGAATGTAAAAGACAGTAAATTGTATAATTTGATTGATGAAAAAAATGGCGCAAGTGAACATGTCTTGGAAATTACCGTGAAGAAGTCGGGGGTAAGGATTTATACTTTTACTTTCGGCTAGCATTGATTTAAACAGATTTAGACTGATAAAAAACCCGCCTTTCGCGAAATTTGGGGTTTTTGTTTGACAAAATTACTTAAATAAACTATTAATTATAGTTGAAATTCTTCCGCGTGGGGCGGGAGAAAGGAGGGATACAATGACGTTGAAATCGTCATCGAGATTCTTCGTGCGTTCTTCTTCGCGGTTGAGACATTTATCAATCGTTTCTCGCAAGACGTAGAGATGCGTTTTGCGAGATGGCAGTTAGAACGTGCGAAATGAGTGAGTGTTCGTCCCGAGTCAAGTTCGGGGCGGACGCAACACAAATAAAAAAATTTGAATTAAAAAACATCGTCATGGCTGACGATGTTTTTTAATTATATTATTTTCTTATCTAAGAACTTTTGGATTTAGGTTAGCTTCAGTAGTAAACATTTGTGGATCAATAGTTCTTTCAAAACAGACTTTGCCAGTGCTGTGTGTCCAGTTTTGTGATAGATAAGGAAAAGAATTTATCACGCCATATTTACTTTTGTTTATGGCATCTTCACTAGTGAATTCTGTATCAAAATTGGCGCATAGTTCAAAAGTAAGATCAGATTTTATAGTGTAACTATATGGTTCATTTGTTTTCGGATCGGCAGGAATCATGAAGCCTGTAATATCATTTTGTAAGAGAGATAATTTTTCTGGTAAAATATTTTTTTGTTGCCAGTAATTGACTATTTGGCCTTGAATATCAGCCAAATTTTGTATTCTTGTATCGTCAAATTTTTGTCGTCTTTGTTCTTGTGGTGAACCAACTATAAAAAATCCTGCTATGACACTTCCCAACACTACTACTGATAAGATTGTCGCTAAAATTTTTAGCATATTTGTTTTTTCATTTATTTTTTTCAAATCCCACATATAATAAGCAAAGACTGCTCCTGCGACCAAAAGTACAACTAACACTTTCAAGAAAAATCTAATAGTAAGTTCACCTTGTAAGAAATTATAAACAAAAGTCATGAGATCAATAATGATAGTAACTGCAGCTAAGAAAAGTGTGAAATATAAAAGCCACTTGCGAAGTCTGAAGTCTTTTTTTTCTGGCACTAGTCTAATATCTTTTTCAAGTAGCCAAGTAGTAATTATAAAAGCTGGAACAGCAATCAAAAGTACAGAGGATGACCATGTGACACTATTGGTAATACCGTCAAAATAGTAGTTTAACGGATCTGGAAAAAGTTTGTTGACGTATTGAATAAGCAAGGTAATGAAAGCTACTACACTGAGATAAAATGTGAAAATGTTGAAAAGATGCAAAAAAGCATCTTTTGGTGTGTTTTTTGTTGGCTGATCCATATAATTATAATTAGATGAATTATATTTACTTAATTCTAGTATAGCATTTTCCACAAAAAAAACCAGCTTTCGCTGGCTTTGAAGATTTGTGTTAGGTTTCAAACTATAATAGTTACCTTATCATTAGCAATATAACACTGCGCATTATTTATCTCTTTTTCTTCTTTATTTTTGTTAGTATATTCCAAAATTACTTTACCAGAGTTCAATAGATTGAACATTTCGGCGTGTCCAGACAAAATTTGGATAGCACCAGAAATACCTGGTACAGTGACACTTTGTATGTTTTTGTATTCTTGTGTTTCTTTGGCAGAAGTTATAGTGCAGGTGAGCATAATAATTTTTTAGGAATGACAAACTTATGGTTATCATCCCTGTCTTTTTATCTTTTTATCTTATTTCTTATTTATATCATCTAAAGAACCAATCATATAAAGTTTGTCCAAATCAACTTCATCAAATTCACCTGAAAGAATTCTTTCACAACCTTCCAGAGTTTTATCCAGTGGTACATAAACACCTTGTTTGATATTGAATGATTTAGTAACAAAGAGTGGCTGAGTCAAAAATCTTTGTAATCTTTCGGCTCGTTTGGCCACAATTCTATCTGTACGAGATAGCTCATCAATGCCGAGAATAGCAATAATATGAGAAAGTTCTTGGTATTGTTGAAAAGTAGCTTTTACTTCTGAAGCTATTTTGAAATGATGTTCACCGGTAATTTCTTTGTCTAGTGCCAGAGAATGAGAACGAAGTGGGTCAACAGCTGGATAAATGCCTTTTTCAGCAATACTACGTGATAAAACAAGAGATGAGTCAAGGTGAGAGAAGATAGCCACGACAGCCGGATCTGTCAGATCGTCAGCTGGCACATAGACAGCTTGGATAGAAGTGATGGCTCCTTTGTCACTTACCAACATTTTTTCTTGCAAAGTCGCCAAATCTTTTTCTAATGTTGCCTGATAACCAAGTTCAGATGGTACTTTGCCAAGTATAGCGCCAAGTTCCATCCCAGCCATAGTATAACGAAAAATATTATCAATAAACAAAAAAACATTGTTTTTTAGGGTATCACGTAAATATTGTGCAGCTGTCGCAGCGGATAAACCAACACGGGCGCGACTTCCTGGAGATTTGTCCATTTCACCAAAATAAAGAGCTGTATTTTTGAGCATGTCCAATTCTTTCAAAGTTTCATACAAATCATTTCCTTCGCGAATACGTTCGCCAATGCCTGCAAAAATTGAGTAGCCAAGTTTTTTGAGAGCCATGTTGTGAATTAGTTCAGTTATCAAAACTGTTTTTCCTACACCTGCTCCACCAAATAGCCCTATTTTATCGCCCATACGAAAAGGGACTAGTAAGTCAATTACTTTGATACCAGTTTCTACAACTTTTTGTTTTTTGTTTTGGAAAAGATTGTCCACTTTTTTGCTATCATCATAAATTGACAAAGAAATTTTGCTTTTGAAAGCTAATCCGTCAATTGGATTACCAAACATATCAAACATGCGTCCCAAAATATCTTTAGATAGAGCAACTGACAAAGGTTGGTCGTGGCTAAGTACTTCTTGACCTTGAAAAATACTGTCCAGTGGTGAAAGCCCAATAGCCAAAACCGTATTTTGATCTTTACGTTCAATAATTTCTAAGAAAGTATTTTCATTTAGGTTTTTGGCGACAAGTAAGGTGTGGATAGCTGGTGGAGAGGAGTCAAAAGAAATTTCGGCTACACCACCACGAATAGAAGTAATTTTTCCAGAGTTATTTTTCATAATGTTTTTACTTTATGGGCTGTAAAACTTTCCAATTGTCTGGTTGTTATAATCCGACGCTGGTCTTTTTTGAAATTTAATTTTATTTTTTTGATGAGTTCGTCTGTTTTGACTGTGGCGTGTTCCATAGCTACGGTGCGTGCAGATAATTCTGACAATTTGCTTTCCAAAATTATTCTGTGCATTGACATAGCAATATATTTTTCCAAAAGTCCGGAAAATATTTTTTGTTTGCTTTGGGCAAAAATAGGTAAACCTAATTTTTTTGTTTGCTCTGGTTTTTGTTGTTTTGATAAAGCAAAATCAAAAGGTAAAAATGGAATAAGTGTAGCTTCTTGTTCGGCCAATGACAAGAAACGTGGGTAAATAACATCTATATTAGACAAACTTTTATTTTTGAATTTTTCAAAAAGATAGGCCGTCAGTTCTAGTATTTGCTCTCTTTGTGGTATATCAGAGAATTCCGCAAAAGTTTTTTGAATAGTTATTTTTTCTTCCAACAAATATTTTTCACCTTTTTCTCCAACAACTACAATAGATTCATATTTGTCTTTGTTATCCAAAAATATATTGGTGATATTGTGCCAAAGTCCACCAACTAAACCTTTGTTGCCACTAATAACTACAAGCATTTTTCTGTTGTTTTGCCTTGTTTTCAAAAATTCATGTTGGTTGTCTGTATAAAAATCAGAAAGTCTTAGCATAATATTTTCAATATTTTGGGCATAAATATTCAAGCTATTTACTTTATTTTTTAAGAAATGAATAGAAGAAGCTGCTATTTTTTCAACAGTTTTGACAGTTTCGGAAACATCTGAAAAGCCTTCTATCTGATTTTTGTAAGATGAATAAGTTTTCATATTTATTTTTCTATCATGAATTCTTCTTTGAAATCGGAAAGAATTTTTTGTAGTTTTATTTTTATTTTTTTATCAAAAATTCCTTGTTCTATTTTGTCTAAGACATCAGAGTATTTGTTGTTTAGTAAATCTAAGAGCATTTTTTCAAATTCACTCCATTTGTCTGTGCCCATATCATCAAAGAAACCTTCTTCTACTAGATAAAAGAGAATTACTTGTGCAGGCCAAGAAACATTGCTATGTTTTTCCTGGGTCAATAGCTGCAAGGTAAGATCACCACGATGGATTTTTTTTTGGGCAATATCACTGACCACAGTTTCTAATTGTGTTAATTTTTGTAGTTCTTTGTGTTGGGACAGTGAAAGACGAATACCACCTACAACTTCTTTCAAAATTGCTGGTTGAACTTGTGAACCAAGACGAGAGACAGAGAGTCCAACATTGACAGCTGGTAAAAAACCTTTTTGTAAGAGACCACTTTCAAGATAAATTTGTCCATCAGTAATAGAAATGATATTGGTTGGAATAAACGAAGTGATGTCGCCCTCTTGTGTTTCAATAATAGGTAAGGCCGTAAGTGAGCCGCCACCATTTTTGTCAGACATTTGAGCAGCCCTTTCCAATAATCCGGCATGAATAGAAAAAATATCCCCAGGATAAGCTTCACGACCAGGGGATCGTTCCAAAAGTAAAGAAATACTACGATAAATTTTGGCATGTTTGGAAAGATCGTCATAAATAATGAGAGCATCTTGTCCTTGGTCACGAAAATATTCACCAATCGCACAACCTACAAAAGGAGCCAAATATTGTGAAGCATAAGAATCTTCGGCTGTGGTAGCAATCACAGTGGTATAAAGAAAAGCACTATTATTTTCAAAAAGCGCGGTCATATCAAGCATTTTTTGTTTTTTTTGTCCACAACTAACATAAATACAGATGACTGGTGTTTTGGCATGTTTTTGGTTGAGGACAATATCTTGAACCAAAGTAGTTTTGCCAAGCTTCTGGTCGCCGATAATAAGTTCTCTTTGTCCACGTCCAAGAGAAAGGGCTGCATCAATAATTTTTATGCCAGTTGATAAAGGTCTATTGACAGCTTTGCGAGCAATTATGGGAGGGGCTTGTTTGAAGATTTCATAAGCTGTACCTTTTAGTTTGCCCAATCCGTCTCGCGCCTCACCAAGACCATCTAACACTCTACCAACAATTTGGTCGTTGATATTGATACTAAAAGTTTTTTGACTACGGAAAAGTGGCTTGTCAAGTGGAGTGTTTTCTGAAAAAAACAATACTTCTACCAAATCTTTAGCAAATCCAATTACTATGGCAACCGGATTTTTTCTCTCGTTCATTATTAGTTCATGCAAAAAAACACCAGTGAGGCCAGTTATTTTGGCTACGCCAGAAAAATAGGAGACGACGTGTCCTACTTTTTTTTTAGTTTTTTTTGTAGAAATAGTCTTAATCATTTAGATCTTTTAGACGTGATTTAATTTGTTTTATTATTTTATCTTTTTCAGTTTCGGCTTCGGCATGAATACGTTTTTGCATATTATCACTAATATTTTCAGCTTCAGTAATTATTTTTTCTGCTTCTTTTTTGACTTTGGATAATGTATTATGCCTCTTTTTTTCAAATTCAGTTTTTTCTTTGTCCAATATTTTTCTTTCCTCTACCACTTGTTGCATTTCTTTTTCATCATCTTCAATACGTTTGACTATGGGCTTGTATAATAGTTTGTTGAGCAACCACAAAAGAATAGCAAAGTTGATAATCTGTGCTAAAAGCAATTTTAGATCTACACCTAAGCTACCTAGTAATTGCATAAAAATTTAAAACATTGATTACACTGATTTTTTAAGATTACACTGAAATAAAAAATCATCTTTATTTAATAGTAAGTTTATTTTACAAACTTTAAGATAAGCGCAATGACTAAAGCATAAATAGCAATAGCTTCGGCAAAGGCAATGGCCACAATCATAGCAATTTGGATTTTGCCAGAATTTTCTGGATTGCGAGCCATACCAATAAGGGCGGCTACACCAATCATACCAATCGCTAAAGCTGGACCAATAGTACCAATGGCCATAGTAAACGCTGATGGATCTTGAGTCATATTTTTTGTTAATTATTAAATTTGATTAAAAATTTTGTAAATGATATTTTATTCATTAGCTAAGTGATGTAGGGTACTGGTTTTTATAAAAGTCAAAGTCAAAGCAGCAAAGATAAAGGCTTGAATAATGCCTACAAATATTTCCAAAAACATGAAAGGTAAGGGTAATATATAAGGAACTAGATAAGAAACTACTAACAACAGAACTTCACCAGCAAATAAATTTCCAAAAAGACGAAAAGAAAAAGATAAAATTTTTACAGATTCAGAAATAATCTCAAAAATTCCTAAAATAAAATTCATAATTCCGTGAAAATTGAAAAATCTTGCCAAAAAACCTTTGAGACCAAGTGCTTGTAAAGAAAAAAATTGGATAGCTAAAACTGAAAAAATAGAAAGGGCTATGGTGGTTGTCAAGTCACTGTTTGGTGATCTTACCAAGGATGCCATCTTTGTAGCAGATTTTTTGACAAAAATAGCATCGAGGAAGCCTGGTATGAGAGCAATGATATTGGCAGTAACAATAAACAAAAAAAATGTTGCAATGAGTGGTAAGATTTTTTTGGAAAGTTTGCGATTGTTAGTTATTTTATCACATAATTGCAAAAGTTCATAAATCAAAATTTCTATTCCCTTCAAAATTATATTTTTATGTCCTTTTTTGTGAAAATAAAAAATAACACTAGCAACAAGTAAAATAATAGTTACCAAAATAGATGTCAAAAAAGTGTTGGTAATATTTAGTCCAACAATATTAGCAACATACTCTGATTGTAAACTAATGTTTAGCATTTGGTTTGTCATTATCTTTGTTGAGTAATGGTTCTAACAAATGAAAAACTTCATAAACAGTAATAACAATTCCAGCAAAAAGACCAAGTAATAGTAAGTAGGGGGTGGTGCCAAATTTTTTGTCAAAATAATAACCAAGAAAAATAAAGCCGGCAATAGGTACCACAATAAAAAATCCTAGTTGCCAAGCAACGGAAATGGCATACATTGTTTGAAATGTATTTTTGGTGTTTTTCATAGACAGGCAAAAAAACAGAAGTCAAAATCTAGAGAGTATTATAGCACAAAAAGAAATAGTAAAAAACAATTTTGTGATTAAAATAGTATTACACTTATTTTATATTATATTACTTTCTAGAAAAATTTACAAATAAAAAAACAGACTATTTTAGTCTGTTTTTTGAAATATTTTAGTTAAATAACTTAAATACTATCCAAATTCCAAAAATACCTCCAATAGCAGTACCAAGCACTGAAGAAAAAGAAAAAACACTGGCTCCAAACCAGACTGGCACATAAGCACCAATCGTACTACCAATTATCATCCCAAGCATGACTAATTTTTTGTCCATATGTACGTTTTTATTCTGTTATTTTATATTATAACAAAAAACGTAGCTTATTCAAGCTACGTTTTTTTGATTCAAATTATTTTATCTCTTCCAAATAAACTTAGTAAATTTCCAAGCATACTTAGCGACGAATAATATGATGAAGAAGTAGAGAATATATTGTAGTACTATCAAGATCCATAGTACAAGATTGATACTAACATCCTGGACAAGTTTGTTGGTATCTGTCACAAAAGATTTGATAGCAAGTTTCCAAGAATCTTTTAGATTTTGTCCATCAACAA
>PFBU01000006.1:18443-26788 GCA_002773185.1 Candidatus Magasanikbacteria bacterium CG10_big_fil_rev_8_21_14_0_10_36_16
CGATTCAAGCTATCTAGGTTGGTTGTAATATTTATTTTTTGTTGTGTTAGTTTTTCAATGATTTGAATTTTGCTATCAATTATTTTTGCCAAGGCATTGGCGTCTTGAGTTTTGGTGGCGATGGCAGTGATATCATCGTAAGATTTGACAGCATTGGTTAGAGTAGATTCTATTGAAGTTAATTTCTTTTCTAATATCTCTACTTCGCTCGTATAATCATTGATAACATTTTTGATAGTAAAAATATTTTCATTTAATTCTTTTGGATTGAGAGTTTTTATAATATCCAGAATTTCTGTAACTTTGTCAGTCTTCACTTTGAAAGTATAGCTACAACTTTTTTCATATTTACTAGCATTTTCAAAGATGACATCTTCGCGAGCTTTTAGTTCAGAGATGCTATTGCAGGTATCTACTAGATTACGGGTTTCAATATTGGCATTGTAATTTTTTATTTCATAATTTTCAGCGTCACTGCCAGTAGTACTGTTGCTAACTGGTGGCATGATTTCTGGGGCTATATTTCTGGCAGACAAGCCTACATTACTATCATAAGCCATTCCAGCTGAATTTCCACTAATAGGCATAACTTGACTCACTGAGGTTTTATTTCCAGATAAAGAAGAAACAAGTGGAGTGACAGAATAGCTGATAAGTTTTATTCCTAAAGCGATTACGGCGATGACGACGATTGCCAGTCCGGCTAGTTTTAGCACATTGGTTGGATTGAGATTGAAATTTTCGGCGAATTTCATAGGTTGTGTATTAAGTTAATTAATGATTTTATTATAACACGAAATACAGGTTTTGGCTGTGTTTTTGTTTTTTTGTCTATTAATCCATTAATTACAATTTTGTTTAATTACAATGTTCACATTCCAACCCAATTTCTTTAATTTCTTGTTTTGTAACTATTTGGAATGTAGGATGATGAATATTGTATTTTATTCTCAATAATTCCATTGCTTCGGCTAAAATTTTTATCCTCTTTATTTTGTCCATTTCGTCAATAATTATATGGGTGCTTAAAAAACGATCTTCGGAACCAGTCTGCCAGATGTGCAAGTCGTTTATTTCTAGCACTCCAGTTATTGTTAATAATTTGGCCTTAATTTCTGCAAAATCTAAATCTTTAGGGACAGAATCCAAAATTATATTTATTGCTTCGGTAATTATTGCGTATATTTCTTTTAACAAAAACAATGAAATAATAATAGAAGCCAGCGGATCAAGAAAACCCCAACCAGTAAAATATATTACTCCGGCACTAATAACTACACCTAAAGAAAACAAAGCATCTTGAAAAGAATGTAGCCAGGCACTCTTCAAGTTCAAATTTTTATCTGCACCTTTTTGTAGTAAATATGTCGCCAAACCATTGCCCAAAAGTGCTATTCCAGCCACAATCATCATGGTCATTCCCGAAACTGCTTCTGGATTGAAAAGTCTAACAATTGCCTCAAATAAGACAAACCCAACTATACCCAAAAGAGTGGCACCATTCACAAAAGCAATCAATATTTCGGCCCGTTTATAGCCATAAGTTTTTTTTTCAGTCTGTGATTTGTCCGCCAACTTCTCACCCCACAGACTCAAAATCATTGAACCAATATCAGTTACATTGTGTAATGCATCAGTAATTAAGGCAAAACTTCTAGAAAGAATTCCAAAGATAATCTCAAAAATAACAATTAACGTATTAATGCTGATTGACCAAATGAGATTTTTTGAAGCTGTGGGGTGATTGTGTTCGGACATAAATTTATATCTGTTTTCAAATCGGTTATTTGATAATTGCATTAAACAAATATCCCGTAAAAATAATCCCTAGACCAACGACAGAAGCGAAGATAATTATTAGTTTAGTCTTCATCACTTTTTTCAAAATCATAAATTCTGGCAAAGATAGGGCAGTAACCGCCATCATGAAAGCTAAAGTCGTGCCAATCGCCACACCTTTTTCGGTTAGAGCACTGACCAGAGGAATCACACCAGCCGCATTGGAATAGAGTGGAATGCCGATGATTACCGCGAGTGGCACAGCATACCATTTGTCTCCACCAGCATATTGTGTCAAGAAGTCAGCTGGAATATAACCGTGTATCCAAGCACCAAGCCCAATCCCAATGATGACATAAAGCCAGACTTTCTTAATAATATCCCAAGTATAGTTTAGAGCATATTTGTGTCTTTGTTTGCTAGTCATCTTTGGTAGTGGTAGATTGTTTTTTTGTTGATTTTTGCGGACTAGATCGGTGAGTAGATGCTCGACTGGCAATTTGCCGATGATTAATCCTGAAAAAATAGCGATAAGTAAACCGCTGACGATATAAATAGTGGCAATTTTCCAACCAAACATCCCAAACAACAATACCAAGGCTACTTCGTTGACCATAGGTGACGACACCAAAAAAGAAAAAGTAACACCAAGAGGCACACCAGCTTCAACAAAACCCAAAAAGAGGGGAACAGCCGAACAAGAGCAAAAGGGTGTAACAATGCCGAGTAGAGAAGCGAGAATGTTGCTCACAAATTTATTTTTGTTGGACAAAAAATGTCGTACTTTTTCTGGTGGTAAATAAGAACGGATGATAGAAACTACGTAAATAATGACGATTAGCAATAAAAAAATTTTGATAGTATCAAATATAAAAAAATTGACAGAACTAGCGAGTAGTGTGTCTCTAGAAATAGAGAAAACTTGGTAAGTCAACCAATCGGCTAATAGTTGTATTGGGTAAAAAATATTCATAGATTAACATTTATTACCACAACCACAACTATTATTTTTAATTGGAATTGTCGTGTCTATTTTTGGTGTATTATTCAACATTTCTTTTATTTCACCCACATCTGGGACACGACCATAGCTAAGCACTTTTTCATCAATAACAAGGGCGGGTGTGCTCATAATTCCATAATTCATAATCAAACTCATGTCTGTAATTTTTTCTATCACTACTTCTTGCAAATCCAAAGCTTCTACGGCTTTTTTGGTGTTTTCTTCCAATCTTTGACAATTGGGACAACCTGAACCGAAAATTTTTATGAGCATATTATTTGGTTAGTACTAAATTAAAATTAGTTAAATATTTGTTCAAGATTTTGTGATTCAGTTCGTAATAGACTTTTAGCCCTTGCTTGTTGGATTTTATCAGGTCAAATTTTTTTAGGACACTGAGATGGTGTGAAGTCAAATTTTGTGATAAGTCCAAATTTGGCCAAATTTCACACACACATTTTGGTTTACTTTTCAAAATACACAAAATACGCATCCTATTTTCTTCAGAAATTATTTTCAAAAAATCTACAGTCTTTTTCAAATCGCTACTTATTTTTTTGTTAGAGCAACATTTTATTTTTGGCATATGTTTTTGTTAGATTATATCAACAGACATTGATATAGTACAGTATAATCTTTTTTATGGCAAATTGTGGATAACAAAAAACCAGCTTGAATAGCTGATTTTATTGGCTCGGCGAGTGGTGCTTCCCGACTTAGTCGGGATAAACTTCTCGCCCCACTTTTTTATATTGATTAATTTTTGAAATAAAAAAGAACGTGAAGTAATCACGTTCTTTTCTGGCTCGGCGAGTGGGGCTCGAACCCACGACCCACTGGTTACAGTTTACTCTTCCTTTCGAAAAAGACTGGACTATTTCATCACCCATGCAACTAACCCCGATTTAATCGAGGAGCATTTCGGGTGCGGAGCGCTTCGAATCCGTTTTTACGAATCCTACTCCCACGAGGGGATAGTCTCTGAACCTTCCCAAAGCTTTTAGAATATCTGTTTGAGAACAAACCTTTTGCAAGGATCCTCAATTTATTATTCTTTTCTTCATCTGAAAAAATTAAAGCTATGGGCTTGGCTGCAGGTTACCATTCTCTAATCAAAGAAAATCAGGTTTCCTGTCTACCAGATCAGCGATCTTGTAGTTTCTGCTATTACAATTAAGTAAGACAGAACAGTTCACTCCGTTGGCACTGTAGCGTTTCCACTACAGGCTGCTATTTGTTTCACTCCCGAGTAATCGGGGGTCAACACGATTTAACAGCCAGTTGCTCTACCGCTGAGCTACCGCCGAATATAAATTGTAGGCTTACTATAGCAAATTTTGAAAATTTGTGCAAAATAAACCGCTAATAGTATATCATAGGTTTTCTATTATGTCAATAAAAAAGTTGTCCACTATTTTTTTATAATCTATACAAATTGGCTATTATTTTTGATGATTTACAAAAATATCGAAAAGTAGTAAAATATATAGGCTAATAAAAAATTATGAAAAAAATATTTTTACCATTACTAATATTTGTTATAGCTGGGGGAGCTATATTTTTTGTACGTATTGGTCATACTGAAAAACCACCCAGCGAACCAGAAAATACTCTCGAAGTGAAAGGGATAAAAGAAGAACCAAAATATAATATTCAAACTCATATTGTCGCAGACAATGATACTTTTGCCAAAGTAATGTCTGATTTTGGCATTGATTATAGTGAGATGTTGGCTATAGTTGATTCAGCTTCAAGTACTTATGATATGACCAGTATCAAACTTGGGCAGCCAATTCGTCTTGCCAAAGATGAAAGTGGTAAAGATGCTTATTTAGAATACGAAACTGGTAAAGAAAATTATATTCATATTGATTTTTTGAATGATGGAAAATTTAGCGTAGAAAAGAAAGCAATTGAATATAAGACTGAGATTGTCAAACAAAGTGCCACCATAAATAATTCTATGTACTTGGACGGATTAGATGCCAATATTCCAGAAGGTGTGATTATTGATTTTGCTGACGTCTTTGCTTGGACTATTGATTTTTCAGTACAAGTTCAAAAAGACGATAGTTTCGAAATACTTTATGAAAAAAGAAGTAGAGAAGGACAAGAACCAAATTATGGTCGGGTTTTGGCTGGTAAATTTGTAAATAGTGGCAAAGTTTATACAGCTTATCTTTTTGAAGATGAAGAAGGTAAAGCAACTTATTATAGTGCTGAGGGTGAAAATTTGCAAAAACAATTTCTCAAAGCGCCACTAGAATTCAAGCGTATTACTTCAGGATTTACTTATGCACGTTTTGATCCTATCAATTATAGTAAACAAAAGCATTTGGCCATTGACTATGCAGCATCTATGGGGACACCTGTTTTGGCAGTAGGGGACGGCACAATAGAATTTGCTGGTTGGAGTACTATTGGTTTTGGTAATTTTGTTAGTATTCATCACAATGACACATATACTACACAATACGCTCACATGTCGGCTTTTGGTCCTGGTATAAAAAAAGGTGTGCATGTCGTCCAAGGTCAAGTGATTGGTTATGTGGGAAGTACTGGACATTCTACTGGTCCACATTTACATTATCAGATAAAAGAAAATGGTGTTTTGGTAAATCCATTAAATCTTGATTTGCCAGCTGGTGATCCTGTACCTGAAGATAAGCTTGAAGAATTCAAGAAAATTGTACAAGAGTATAATAATTTAATGAAATAGAAACGTTTTTAATGGCTACATTGTTACATTGTTGAATTGTTTTCTTTATATAAACAACAATTTAACCATTTAACAATATAACAATTTTCTTGTAAATTATATTGACTGATGTTTTAATATAAACTAATTAACAAATTAACTATTTCCACCCTTTGGGTGGTCAGCCTGTGGCTGAAACTAATAAACCAAAATATGCAAGACATACAAGAAATTTTTAATAAAATAGAAAAATCAAAAAAAGAGATGAAAGAATTAAAATCAGCTTACAAAGAAGCTCTAGATGGCGTGCAGGAATATCAATTATTACAAGAACAATTGAAAGCTTTGCGTGAAAAAAGAAAACATGTGGAACAAACAATCAGAGAACAATTTTCTACTGAGATGATCAAAATTGATGATTTGAAAATTGATATAGAATCAGATATGGAAATGCTTAGTTACATTGCTATCGCCAAAATTACCAAAGGTGAAAGTATTGGTATTACTGATAAATATAGTAATGAATATGAACCAATTTTCAAGGTAAAATTCAAAAAAGTTGCTTAAATTACAATAAAATACCGCTCTCTATGTGGTATTTTTTTTATCCACAATTGACCATTTTTTTTAAAGTGAGATACTACAGTAATCCTGAATCGAAAATACGACGAGGGATCTGTAGAACCTGAGAATCTAGAATTATTTAAAAACATCTTTTAGAATCAATTCAAGATTTATTAATTAAAAACATTTACATTTAAGAAAGATCCCTCTCCGTCCTACGGCGGTTCGGGATGTACAAGGAAAAAATATGACTGTTACAGTATATTCCACCGCAAGTTGTCCATATTGTATTATGGCCAAAGATTATTTCAAGGCTAATAATATTGAGTACACAGATTACAATGTAGGCGAAGACCAAGCTAAAGGTCAAGAAATGGTTCAGAAGTCTGGACAAATGGGTGTACCTGTTATTGATATTGATGGTACAATCATTGTAGGTTTTGACAAAGGTAGAATCAATGCCGCACTTGGACTTTAGAGCAAATCCAGCAGAGTAAGCAGATTAAGCTATAAAATAAAAAAACGCTTTTCATTTAGAGAAGTGTTTTTTATAATCAACAATTTGGCAATTTACCTCCTTTCCCAAATTAAATTTATGTGTTAAAATATAGCAACATTAAATCAAAAAAATCCTTTAAATATTTTTTTATAATTAAGTAATGTAAATTATTTTTGGGAATTTTAACTTAAGAAAGATCCCTATCCGTCCTTCGGCGGTTCGGGATGAAGGTAACCTTATGTCAAAAGAAATAGTACTAGACATTGAAACAATAGGGGATATACGTGAATTTGATAAATTGGAAGTCACAGTCGTCTCTATTTATGAATATGAAACTGATAAATATACTTCTTTTGAAAAACACGAATTAGGACAACTCTGGACAATACTTGAAAAAGCTATAAGAATAATTGGTTTCAACAGTGAACATTTTGATTTGCCAATTTTAGACAAATATTATGCTGGTAATTTGATGTTATTTCCACAGTTAGATTTGTTGAAAGTTGTCAAAGATACTTCTGGCAAACGTTACAAACTAAATGATCTAGCCAAAGCAACATTGCAAATTGAAAAGAGCGCCGATGGACTCCAAGCGATAGAATGGTTCAAAGAAGGTAAGATGGATGAAATAAAAAAATATTGTGAGCAAGATGTAAAAGTTACCAAAGAGCTTTATGAATATGGCAAGAAAAATAAGATGATTTATTTCCCGACTTTGACAGGCGAAATTCAGCCAATTGGTGTGGACTTTGACATGCCTGTAGCTTTTGCAAATGCTCAGGGGCAGGTGACTGGGAGTAATATTAATTTGACACTTCCTCTTTGATAGCAGAAACAGCTACTCAGCAGACTCAGTAGATACAGTTTTTAATAAAAAAAGATTATCTAAAATAGTTAATCTTTTTTATTTTTTATAAAATGTGTCTCCGCCCGCATTATCTTGAAAGACGTTGCGGGCGGTGTGCTCCTAATTGTTCTTTTTTTCTTTCCGAAGGTCAAGTGTACCTCCAGTCAGATGGATTAGGAACATTAGAAGGAGCACGAGGCACAACAATGCTGGTGATAGTAGCCAGAAGGCTACCGTCCCAACAAATTTGATTGCCTTCATAACTCCCTCCAGAGTTTGATTCTTCGCACCGCGTGAAGAACACCTGTAGTTAACTTTATTTTGCCAAATTTGTCAATAAAAAGTGACAAACTTGCGTTTGTCACTCCATTTAATTTATTTATTCTGTTGGATTTGCTTATCTGCCTTTCCTCACATTTCTATTTTCATATTCTGTTATAATTTTTTCCATATCTTTTTCATTGAGAGCTGGTAAGTATTTGTTATAAAAAATGAATTCACTATAAGATGCTTGCCAGAGACAAAAACCTGACAATCTTTGTTCACCACTAGTTCTCACTATCAAGTCTAATGGTGGTACTTCCAAATATTTTTCAAAATTTGTAGCACCTTTTTTGACAGCACGTCTGATTTCATCTTGCCCACCATAATCAAGACAAAGTATCACGGTAAATTTTTTGAATTTTTTAGTTTTTTCTTCCAAGTCTTTTATTTTTTTCATCAGCGATTTTGGTAGTCTTGTTTTTCTACCAGCTTGAATAAATTTAGTTTCTTTTTCAATCAACTCATGTCCCCAATTGTCACAGACCTCTTCAAATAAATCCATTAGATTTTTTACTTCCATTGGAGTACGGTTCCAATTTTCAGTGGAAAAAGTATAAACAACGAGAGTGTCAAATTTATCATTGTGATTATATAGATATTCAAAAACAACATCTTTGACAGCTTTGAAGCC
>PFBU01000006.1:26806-29478 GCA_002773185.1 Candidatus Magasanikbacteria bacterium CG10_big_fil_rev_8_21_14_0_10_36_16
TGAAGCCCTGATAATGACCTTCTTTAGTTGGTAGATTTTTTTCTTTGGCCCAGCGTCTGTTGCCATCGGCTATGAGACCTACTTTTAGTTTTGACATAGGTAATACAATAATCCCGAACTGGCGAAGCACAGAGAGGGATCTTTCTTAAGTTAAAACTTCTAAAAAATAATTTACGTTAATTGATTCTAAAAAACTTGTTTTTTAGTTCATATTTCACAGAGTCTACAGATCCCTCTACCTCGTACCTCGATTTCGGGATTTTGTGCACCTAAAAAATTTCAAACTTAATATTTTTTACCTCCATCCCATTTTCAATCAAAAGTTTGCGAACATCTTTGACCATCTCAGGACTACCACAGAGATAAAAGTGATTGTTTTTTTTATTAAGCACTTTTTCTGGTAGGTGAGCAGTTATACGTCCACTCATACCTTGCCAATTTTCATTTGGTTGAGAGAGTGTAATATCAAAATGAAAATTGTCGTACTTTTTGGCAAGTTTTTCTATTTCTTCTTGATAAAAAATATTTTCTTCATGACGTAGTCCAAAGATAAGATACATTCTGCTTTGGTGTCCATAATCTTCAAGCGCAGTTTTGATCATAGAAACTATTGGAGCAAGACCACTGCCAGTAGCACAGTAAGTACGTTCTACATCTTCTTCTGTAATTATGAAATGACCCATTGTTTCTGAAATCGTAATCTTTTCTCCAACTTCAATTCTTTTGAAGATTTCTGAAGCAAGACCGCCTGCAAAAAGTTTTATACAAAGGTTAAGTGTTTTATCGCTTGGTTTAGAAAAAATAGAGTAAGATCTTTTACCCTCTGGAAAGATGGTTTGCAAAAATTGACCTGGTTTGAAGTCGTAATTTTTTGGTTTTTCTAGTTGTAGTAAAATAGTATCAGAATTCAAATATTCTTTCTTTATGATATTACTTTTGTATCTTGTTATTTCCATATTATACACAGTTTGACAAAGGTTTGAAAATGTTATATCATACCGTACAGGTATAATATATCAAATTAAGTTATTTTTAACATTTATTTTTAATATGATTAGTATCAATAGACAAAGTGACTATGCAATTCAGCTGGTTGTAGCTTTATCCAAAGTCAGTAAAAAGGCTCCTTTGAGTCTCAAGAAATTCTCTACAGATAGTAACATATCTTTCCTCTTTTTGCAACGTATTGCTAGATCACTAAAAAATGCAAAATTGATAAATTCTAGTAGGGGAATGTATGGGGGTTATTTTCTTGTAAAAGCTATCAATAAAATTACTGCCAAAGAGATTATGGAGGCTGTGGACGGTCCTTTTGGTGTTGCGGCTTGTTTTCGTGGTCATGCTTGTCCACGGGTTAAGACTTGTACCTCTAAACAAGTTTTGAATAGTCTAAACATACAACTAAACAATATTTTATCCAGTATGATTATTGCTGATTATATTGTTAAAGTCAAATAAAAATTATGTCATTTCCACAAAAACCTGAAAACAAAAGAACAGTCTATTTTGATCATGCGGCCACTACTTATATAGACGATGAAGTGTTGCAAGAAATGCAACCATATTTTTCAGATATTTATGCCAATCCTTCCGGACTTTATGCTATTGGTCGGGAAGTCAATGGAGCGCTTGAAGATGCTCGTCGTCGTGTGGCTCAAATTTTACACACATTATCTGACACTATATTTTTTACTGGTGGTGGCACTGAGTCAGACAATATGGCGATTCTTGGCGTTGCTCGCAAACACGAAAAAAATGGCAAACATATTATCACTACTAAAATTGAACATCATGCGGTACTTTATCCTTGTGAATATCTTGAAAAACATGGTTTTGAAGTTACTTATTTGATACCAGATGAGTTTGGTTTTGTAAGTGCTAAACAAGTCAAAGAAGCACTTCGCGCTGATACAATCCTTGTTTCTGTGATGTATGCCAACAATGAAATTGGCACCGTGGAACCTCTTGCTGATATTGGTCGCGAAATTCTCAAATGGCGCAAAGAAAATAATACCAAATATCCATATTTTCATACTGATGCATGCCAAGCTGCTGGCGCTTTTGATCTTGATGTAGAAAAATTACATGTAGATTTGATGACAATAAATGCTAGTAAACTTTATGGTCCAAAAGGAGTTGGAATTTTGTACAAACACAGAAATGTGAGTATTGAACCAATTATTTTTGGTGGGGGACAAGAAAGAGGTTTGCGTTCTGGTACGGAAAACGTACCAGGTATTGTTGGTTTTGCTAAAGCTCTAGAAATAGCCCAAGAGAATAGAGAAGTGGAAAATAAAAGATTGATTGAACTTCGTAATTATTTTTGGGAAAGATTAGAAAAAGAAATTCCCAAAATAAGACTAAATGGATCAACTTTGGATAATCCTGAAACACGCTTGCCAAACAATTTGAATGTTTCTATTTTGGATATTGAAGGTGAAGCCTTACTACTATATTTAGACGAATATGGTATTGTTTGTTCAACTGGTTCGGCCTGTACATCAGAGTCACTTGATCCTTCTCATGTTTTGCTCGCTTGTGGTTTGCCCTATGAATATGCTCACGGCAGTCTTCGTTTTACCCTTGGTAAAAGAACAACTAATGAAGATGTAGATTATACTATGAAATATTTACCAGAAATTGTAGATATCTTACGCAAAATTTCACCAGTA
>PFBU01000006.1:29557-30059 GCA_002773185.1 Candidatus Magasanikbacteria bacterium CG10_big_fil_rev_8_21_14_0_10_36_16
TTTAGAATCAATTAACGTAAATTATTTTTTAAAAAATTTTACTTAAGAAACCTGCCTGTCGGCAGGCAGGGATCCTTCCTTGTTTTTCGGCGGTTCGGGATGAGGATATTTTATATGACAAAAACAACAGGAGCAAAAATAAGAGATAAACAAGGTAACACCTGGCTTTATTCAGATACTGTCAAAGATCATTTCTTCAATCCACGTAATATTCTTTTTGCAGGTGAAGAAGACAAATATGATGCTGACGCTATGGGAAGAGTTGGTTCTCCAGCTTGTGGTGACGAGATGGTGCTTTGGTTGAAAATTGATCCAAAGACTGAAAAAATTACTGATTGCAAATGGCAGACTTTTGGTTGTGGTAGTGCAATTGCCTCTACTTCAATGTTGTCGGTCATGCTTTCAGAAGATGGTGGTAGAAGTCTAGAAGAAGCTCTAAAAATAAAACCACAGCACATCATGGAACGTCTAGGTGGTTTGCCAAATAGGAAAATTCATTGTT
>PFBU01000006.1:30093-30251 GCA_002773185.1 Candidatus Magasanikbacteria bacterium CG10_big_fil_rev_8_21_14_0_10_36_16
TTATTGATAAAGAATTGAATATTACCGACCACGATATTGAAGAAGCAGTACTAGAAGGGGCTAAGACTCTTGAAGATGTACAAAAAAAATTGAAAGTTGGTATAGCCACACCAGAAGCTATTCCTGAAATTGAACAGCTTATTAGATTTTATAGTGAG
>PFBU01000006.1:30290-30462 GCA_002773185.1 Candidatus Magasanikbacteria bacterium CG10_big_fil_rev_8_21_14_0_10_36_16
TATCAATTTTCAAACAATTAAATAATTTATAAATTTTAGAAAAAGTTTTTAAGTTAAAGCATTCAAAAATTGTTTGAAAATTTTGAAACATGTTTATGAAACTGAACAAAGATTTAATAATAAAACAATTAGAAACTATCATAGATCCACATATTGGAATAGATATTTGGAC
>PFBU01000006.1:30500-32024 GCA_002773185.1 Candidatus Magasanikbacteria bacterium CG10_big_fil_rev_8_21_14_0_10_36_16
GACCTTGACAACCCCAATGTGTCCATTAGATGGTGATATCAAAGACATGATAAAGGATACTCTAGCTGAAATTGGAGTAGAAAATGTGGAAATAGAAAAAACTTTCGATCCGCCTTGGACTCCTCCAGAGGCTCTTCGTCGTATGATGGGTGTTTAGTACAAATTAAAAAATATGGAAGCAAAAAAAATAGAAGTCTGTTGTGGAGGAACTTGTCTTGGTAGAAAATCAGATGAAATATTTGATTATTTACAAGAAGAATACAAAAATACTGACACCGCAGTTCATATGTGTAGTTGTTTGGGTCGTTGCAAAAAAGGATCAAATATTTTGGTTAATGATGAAAAAGTTTATCATTACAGTAAGGTCAGAACTATCAAAGAACGTATTGAAAATGATGAAGGAATAGAGTACAATAGGTACGATGATGAAGATAAACTTGATTTGAGTAGTGACTTTTTGGGAGATCTATAATAAAATTACAAAATTCAAAATCCAAATTACAAATAATTTCAAAAAATATGGATAGTCACGAACCAAAAATGCCAATAAACTTTGATACTTTATCAGAAGATATCTCTATGAAAATTAGAGCAGGTGGTAAGATTCGTCGTATAGTGGTAGATAGAGAAGCTTGTATTGGCGCTCAGTCTTGTGTGGTAGTTGCTCCTGGAGTATTCCAAATGGATGATGATAATCTAGCTTATGTGACAGATCCAAATGGAGAAAATGAAGACACTGTGATGCTTGGAGCTCAATCTTGTCCTGTGCTAGCTATCCATCTTTATGATGAAGAAGGTAACCAGATTTTTCCAGAAGAATAAAGCAGATTAAAACACTAGAACATTAAAACATAAAAACACCAAAGGTGTTTTTATGTTTATCTATTTTTTACCAGACTTACTCTAAGACTTTTACATAGATATCATCATATCTCACATTGGCGCCAGTTTGGTAAGTATAGTCGGTTGTGTCTAAATTTATTTGATTTTTTATGGTGTCCAAAATAAATTTGAAAATCACTCCATCGTTTGTAGTATATGTGGCTGTATTACCATTTATTAGAGCTATTCCTGACAAATTACCAAAATGATCGCCGTAGTAAGCATTGAGTTCAAATTGTAAAGTATTATTATCATTTTGGGTTATTGTCAAATCACTGGACAAATTACCGGAATTGTTTAATCCTTGCCAAGTACCAACAAAAGAGATCTCTGTGTTTTGTTTATTTTCTGAAATGTTTGTTTGTTTATAATTTTCTGGTATTTCTTTGGGGGCTGTGACAGGGGATGGGGAAAGAAATAGAAAATAAGACGCAACAAACAAAGCTAAAATAATTAAAATACTGACAGGAACAATTAATTTTTTCATAGATAAATTAGATTAATAATACCTACATTGTACTACAAAGTAGTAAAAAAACCAATCTTAGATGAACGGGACCCTGTTTAGTAGACACGGACAAAAAACAACGAATTTTAATTTAATTGAGAAAGAAGATGATGCTTGTATTGTACAGGAGTCAT
>PFBU01000060.1:0-9945 GCA_002773185.1 Candidatus Magasanikbacteria bacterium CG10_big_fil_rev_8_21_14_0_10_36_16
ATAAAATCAAGATTTTGATTAGAGCTTTGGCAGACCTAAAAATCTGCAAACAAACTGACAAAAAACGAGTCAGAAATACTTTCTCGTGATTTGTCCTAGCTACCCTTGGTGTGTAGTGAAAGCAAAATTTGCCATGTCAATTGCCCTGGCTTCAGGAATCGCCTACATGGGTGCTGATAGCTGTGGGCTCACTGGTGCTATTGCAGGATTCCTTCTTGGAGGATTCCTCTCGTACTTGATTCTTGGAGCGAGACCAGACAGCTACAGAGAAAGAAGGTAACAGCCCCTAACACACGAGGTAGCCGTGGGCGAAAGGAACTTACACTTCCCTAGCCCACGGTCCAGAATCTTGAAACACAAGATTTTTTTTGTTTTTTATGGTATAATTCAAAAACTAGAAAATAATACTAATAAACGACTCTATGAAAAAAACAATCACCTACCTAGTCATAATTTCCATGCTTATTCCGCAAATTTCTTTGGCTACAGAATTCAACCCAAATTACATTATCAGTGACGAAACTCTACAAAACAAAGATGCTATGAACCTCACCGACATTCAAGTTTTTTTACAAGAAAAAAATAGTACTTTGACCAATTTCGTCACCGAGTATCAAGATGGACAAAACAGACAAGCATCTTATATCATCTACAACTCTGCACAACAATACAATATCAATCCAAAATACTTGTTGGTAAAACTTCAAAAAGAACAAAGTCTAATCACCGAAACTAATCCAAGTCAAAAACAACTAGACTGGGCCACAGGTTTTGGTGTTTGTGATGACTGTAGCAAAGATGATTCAAATATTCAAGATTACAAAGGTTTTGCCAATCAGGTAGAAAGTGCAGCCTTGGTAATAAGAAGTTATTACAACAAAGTGAACAGTCAAAATTGGATCAAGCGCGCCGGACAAACTTATATTATTGATGGTGAAAGTGTGACCCCTGCTAATAATGCCACTGCTTTCCTTTATACTTACACCCCTCATTTACACGGTAATGAAAATTTTTGGACAATTTGGCAAACATGGTTTGAACAAAGTTATCCCGATGGTACTTTGGCCAAAACAAAGGACGATCCAACTATCTATCTTATTCAAAATGGACAAAAAAGAAAATTTGACAACATGACTTCTTTGCTTACTCGTTTTGACACAAAATTAATTGTCACAGTCCCCCAATCTGAACTAGACAAACTAGAATATGGCAATAACATAAAACTTCCCAATTATGCTATTGTCAAAGATGGTTCAGATTATTATTTATTAGACAATGAATACAAAAGAAAATTTGATAGTTATGATGTTGTGCGACAAATCGGCTACAATCCAGACGAAGTTATAGAAGTAGCCAACACTGACTTAGCTGATTATACTACAGGGCAAGCAATTTCTCTGGAAGAAAAAAATGTTACAGGTAGAATAGTCAAATTAAAAAACAGTGAAAGTCTGTATTACATAAAAGGAAATACCTACTCCCCTATCTTGGACAAAAATACTGCCAAAATAAACTTCCCTACTTTGGAAATTGAAACAGTTGATTCTAGTGAATTTGCCAATTTAACTAGTATAAATCCAGTCATTCCCAAAAATGGTTCTCTAATTGGTATAGAAGGTAACCCAAATATTTATGTTATGGAAAATGGTAAAAAAAGACATATCACTGATGAAAAAGCTTTCAACACCTATGGCTACAACTGGAACAATATAGTCTGGATAGATTTCTATGCTGGATTGATAATCCCAGACGGTGAGGCCTTGCAATTAGTAGAACAAATTGATAACTTAGATGTAGTTACTACTAGTAGTACTCCTACTTTATAAATTCAATTTATGCCCATAGTATTTGCAGCCATTACACCACACCCACCCATCTTGATAGAGGGTATTGGAAAAGGCAAAAAAAACATTATCAACAAAACAGTAGAATCACTTAGCAAACTTGAACAAGATTTATACCTGACCAAACCTGATGTTATTGCCATTATTTCTCCACATAGTGATACTTTTGATAATGTTTTTTCTGTCAATTTGTGTGAGAATTTTGTTTCACATTATGAAAAATTTGGTGATTTTGCCACTCATAATTCTTGGACAGGTGAAATTATTTTGCCATATATTCTAAAAGAAAAAGCTTACGAAAGAAATATACCTGTGCAACTTTTGACTGAGCCTAAATTGGATCATGGCACTTCTATACCTTTGGTAACACTCACTTCACACTTACAAAATATAAAAATTTTACCGATTGGTGATACTAAATTGGATGCAAAATCCCAATTGGAATTTGGACAATTACTTTATAATATCTTTGCTGATTCTGAAAAACGCATAGCTATCATTGCCTCAGCTGATTTATCACACGCTCTCAATAGTGACTCACCTTCTGGTTTTCACCAAGCTGGACAAGAATTTGATAACAAAATAATTGAATTATTAGAAGCTCACAATACAGTTGGTATTGCCCAGATGAATCCAGAAATTATCAAAAACTCTGCCCAATGTGGTTATAGCCCTATTCTAATACTACTTGGCTGTCTCAAAAATATAAATTATACTTTCAAAAATTTATCTTATGAAACTGTGTTAGGTATCGGTTATCTAACCGGCGAATTTATATTTTGATGTGATACTAAAGATTATTCCTCTCACCCGCTTACCTAGAGCTTTTTCTACTTTTGATTATTTAACAAATGAAGAATTGGAAACTTCAGTAGAAATTGGCCAATTGGTAAAAATTCCTTTTCGCAACAAAGAAATCTTTGGAGTGATTTTTGCGATTGAAAAAAATACCAAAAATGAAAAACTAAAAAATCTCATAGACATAGTAAACAAAACACCTATATTTAATCCAAAACAACTACAACTCTATACACAACTAGCTGAAATATATTTAGTTTCTCCTTCGGTATTTTTGAAAATGGCTTTACTTCCTTTGCAAAAAAGAAAATTAACAAAAATGCTCTTGAAAAAAGAAAAATTAAATAATAAAAAAGAAAAACCCACACAAGAATATTACTTTTATACTTCGCAAGATGAACATCAGAAATTATACAAAAACCTAAAAAACACAACACTCATCATCGTTCCCGAAGTCTGGCAAATAGAGGAAACAAAAAAATATCTTCCAACAAATTTGCAAATAAAAATTGTCACTTGGTATGCTGAATTGAGTAACAAAGAAAAATTTGAGAACTGGCTCCAAATAAAAAACAATGAAAAAAATATTATTATCGGTACCAGAAATGCTCTATTTCTACCATTCAACAATCTTGATCAAATAATCATAGACTACGAACATGATGAAAATCTCAAAAGCTGGGATAGTGCCCCAAAATTTCACAGCAAAGATATAGTGAAATTCTTACAAAAGCTATATTCATGTGATTTGACTTTTGCCAGTTTTTCACCAAGTTTTGAAAAGTATTATGAGATAAACAAAGGTAATGTTAAACTAAATAAAAAACTAAACAAAGATAAATTGCTGTTTAAAAGAAAAAAAACAGACGAAAAGTCTTTAGCAATTGTCGTCAATTTTGCGAATACCAATTTTGTTCAGAACAAAAATATTTTTTCACTTGATTTGGAAGATGAACTAAAAAATTCAGAAGAAGACATCTTCATTTATCTCAATAGAAAAGGTTATGCTACTAGTACTATTTGTCAAAATTGCAACTTCGTAGAGTCTGATCCCCTCACTGGCTTACCTTTGATCTATAAAAAAGAGCAAAATATTCTCTACTCAGCTTATAGCAATTTTACTAAGCCAGCCTCATCTACCTGCTCCAAATGTCATAGTGTATTAACCAGAATGTATGGCTATGGTACAGAGTTGGTGGAATCTGAACTAAAGAAATTACTGAACACCAAAACTACTCACAATATTATAAACATTGATAAAGACACAGACTTGAGACAACTAGACGAAAAAAAACAAAATATTATTATCGGCACAATTGCTGCTTTCAAGTCTATAGACTGGAAAAAAACTGGTTTAATAATTTTCTTAGATATTGATAGACAACTAGCTATTCCAGAATATTTAGCAGTAGAAAATATCTGGCACAACATCCAAGAAATAGAATACTATCGAAAAAAAGATAGTAAATTCTATATTCAATCCAACAAAACCGAACATGTTGTTTTTAAATCTCTTGGTGAAAAAGATAGGATATATCGGACAGACCTGGGCAGCCGTCAAAGCTTAGGTTTATTTCCTTACAAATATGTAGTAAAATACTACTACGGCGCTGACAACGAAGGGCAAAGCAAATTCCAGATAGAACAGACTACCAAAAATTTTGGCTCAGTATTGACAAAAATCTCCAAAAATGTTACTATTCTTGGTCCTTATGAAATGCAACCAAAATATTTTCGAAGAAGGTATTGGTACAGTTTTGCTCTCAAAATCGCAGACAAAAATCCCTTTCTGATTATAAGGCAAATAAACCAACAAATACCTGGTAATTACAAAATAGATCCTAATCCAATTAGTCTTTTATCACCTTAACTATGACCCTAGACGTCATCACAATTCCAGATGAAAATCTAAGAAAAAGATCAGTGGAAGTTGGTCTAGATTTTGTGCACTCAGACGAAGCTCAAAAGTTCTTTGATGACATAATAAAAACCATGTACGACGACGATGGCATTGGTCTAGCAGCCCCTCAGGTTGGCAAAAATATTCGTGTCTGTGTCATCGGCAAAGAGGCTCTAAAATTGGACAAACACAATACTTTGAACAATACCAAAGATCTGGTTCTGATCAATCCAACTTGGCAAAAAATGAACAAAAAAACTCATATAGAATTAGAAGGTTGTCTGTCTGTGCCAAAAACTTACGGCAAAGTAAAACGCTACAAAAATGTTTATGTAGAAGCTTTGGATAGAAATGGCGAAAAAATGGAATTTGAAGCCAATAATTTCTTTGCTCGTGTTGTCCAACATGAAGTTGATCACTTAAACGGTATCTTGTTTATAGATAAAGCTACTGGAATTTATGAAGTAGAGTAATCTTTCATAAAAACATGAAAACATTAAAACATGAAAATAAAAAAACAGTCAAAATTGTTTTTTTTGGTACACATAGTTTTGCTTCGGTTATTCTCCAAAGTCTTATTAACGATAAAAGATTTGAAATAGAAAAAGTCATCACTCAGCCAGACAAACCAGTTGGACGTAAACAAATATTACAAAAATCCCCAGTCAAAATCTTGGCTGAAGAACATGGTTTAGAAATAGAACAACCTGAGAATCTAAAGAACTATGAACTAAAAACTTTGAACTCCGAACTATTTATTGTTGCTCAATACGGTCTGCTTATACCTGAAAGTATTTTGAATATTCCCAAATTTGGTACTATCAATACTCATACTTCCCTACTACCAAAATACCGCGGAGCATCCCCTATACAGTCAGCGATTTTTAATGGCGATACAAAAACTGGAGTAACAATTATGCTTATGGACAAAGGCATGGACTCTGGCCCAATTTTGAGCCAAAAGACAGTCAAAGTACTACCAGATGAAACTTATATAGAGTTAGATGCAAAAATGGCTCAAATCGCTTCACAATTACTCCTAGACACTATTCCTAAGTATATTGATGGTGAAATAAAACCTCAAATACAAGATGAAGCGGAAGTGACTTTTTGTAAAAAATTAGATAGAGATGATGGCAAAATTGATTGGAAAAAATCTACAACAGAAATTTACAATCAATATCGTGCTTTCACACCTTGGCCAGGTGTCTGGACTACTTGGAATAACAAACGTTTAAAATTTTTGGCAATAAAACCAACTGACAAAAAAATAGAAGCTGGTCAGGTACAGATAGAAAATGATACAATATACATTGGTACAGCTCAAAGCTCACTGGAAATACTAGAATTACAATTGGAAGGTAAACCAGCAATATCGAGCAAAGTATTTATCAATGGTTATGGTAAACAATTTGATAAAAGCTTTTTAAAATAAAAAATGTTTAAAAAAATTGATTTCAAAAACTTAATACCAAAAAAGCTAGAGCTTCTGCTTCTAGCCTTTTTTTTGATTGTTAGAATAAGCTCATTTTTTATTTACAATTATAATTTAGTGTTTGTAAACAATCTTATATCTTTTATCTTGATAGCAAGCTTTGCTTATTTTTCTTTTAAAAAACCACATTTTGCTTGGATATTACTCATTACAGAATTATTATTAGATGGAGCTGGACACTTCTTTGAGTTTTCAGGATTAATACTTAGAACTTGGTTACTTGGAATTTTTGCACTTACCTGGCTTTACAAAAAGATAAAAGATAGAAAATTAGAACTAACATTGCCCAAACCAATACTTATTACTCTTCTTTTATCTATCTGTGTTATATTTTTTTCTACTATATTGGGAATAGCTAATAACCATGGTACTATGCTTGTTTTGCAGGATACCATACTTTATTTTTTCTTATTCCTAATCTTCCCTGCTTTAGAATTTACAAACTTCCCCAAAAAATATTTTTTATCAATAATAAAAGTATTTATCTTTGGTACTGCTATTTTTTCTTTTCTAACTTTTCTTACTTATTCAGCCAGATTTGGAATATTACACGATAATTATTATAAATGGTTCAGAGATATTGTAGGTGGAAAAATAACAGATTTAGGCAATAATTTCTTTAGGATAGTCTTATCAGAACAATTGTACATAATCCCTCTTTTGTTAATAGTAGCTTCTTATTTGATAAAAGATATTAAAAATAAAACAAACTGGTTTTTGACATCAGCACTAATGCTTATGCTCATAATGAATATGTCACGTATTTATTTTTTAGCATTAGCACTAGGATTATTATTTTTAGCTTTAAAAAATAATTTAAAAAAATGGTTCCAAGTTTCTTTTTTATTTTTTATTATATTTACAGTACTCTTTTTTTCACTAAGTTTTATATCAAGTAATTTCAAATCTACAGGACTATCATTGGTAGGTGTCAAAATAGCTTCAGTCCAAAAACCAAAAGAAGATATCAGTGCCAACATACGTCTGGCAATGTTGCCTGATATCAAAGAAAAAATAAATACTCATCCTTACTTCGGTTCTGGACTAGCTACTCAAGTTAGTTATGAAGATCCTGTAACAAAAAAAATGGTTAGCCGTACTCAATTTGATTGGGGCTATTTGGAAATGTTAGCAGAACTTGGCATTGTAGGAAGCATTATCTTCTTGATATTCATTTTGACAATTCTTTACTATTTAGCAAAATTGACTTACAAAGAAAAAAATCCTCTGTTTCAAGGACTTTTCGCTGGAGCTATTTCACTATTTGTTATCAATCTTACCACACCAGCTTTGTTTCAAGGATTTGGTATTCTCTACTTCGTATTTATACTAAAAATTATTTCTGACAACTTCAAAACAAATGATGCTTCTCTAAAATAATTTTTTTAGCATTTTCGTACTTCTCTATTTTTTCACTCCACCATGGCAAATACTTCCATGGTTTTTTGTAAGCAAAACTTGGCAACCAACCACTTATTATTCCGGTCGAAATAATCGTAAACAAATATTCATCAATCCACTTTCCCTTTTTACCATTTTCTACCATAGTAAGCCACAAATCCCAATCTTGAAAACGTTTCAATTTTTCATCAAACATTGGGAAATCTTCTTTACGGATTAATGAGCTAGTATGAACATAATTATTTTTTTGTAATTCTATTGGTGAAAATTTCTTGGCCAACATTTTTTTCTTACCCAAATTGAAACTAGAATAAACAAAACTAATGTCTTGTTTTTCATCTAAAACTTTTACCATTTTACTTAGCATATCACTTTCAGCTTCAATATCTGCATCCCAAAATATCACATAATCTCCTTTTGATTCTACAAAACCTTTGTTACGAGCACTAGGTGCACCAGAATTTTCTTGTATAAAATATTTTATTTCAATATTTCTATTTTTAACATTTACAATATCTATAACATTTTTAATATTCTCAGTACTACCATCGTTAATTACAACTATTTCTTTATTTTCATAATTTTGCTGTGTAGCCGAAACAAAAGACTTTTCAAAAATCTCCGCACGATTATAGACTGGAATAATAATACTAACTAATTTTGGCATATATTTTTTTATTTTTTACAATAAAAGGAAATAATAAATACAAAAGAGCAAAAAATAAATAAACTTCCTTTACGAGGTTGAAATGTAACATCACAAATAAAATTAAAAACAAAATAGCTCTACCCATAGACAAATATATTTCTCTGGCTATCCAACTTTCTCCTGTATTTTTTTTATGATCCAAAATCATATTGAAACGTAAAGGGTCAAATAATACTGTAACAGCCTTATAAACCAAGACAAAAATTAAAAAATAAACAAAGCCGTCGGTAAAATAAAAACCAAGCATTATACAAAAACTTACCAAAGACAAAAGCCATATATAAGGCATTCTAGCTCTTGTCTTATCAGATTTTTTTGCGAGACGAAAAGCAAAAAACAATGAGACTATGCTAACCAGTGATAAAAACTTAGCAAAATCAAATTCTGTATTTATATATAACAAAGCGAAAATTGGAATAACAAAGCTTATTATTTTATGAAAAGCTCCATCAAAAAGATTCAAAATACGTAAACCTTTTATTTCTTTCAAAATAGTTTTTGGAGAATAAGTAATGCTTTCTTGTTTGACATTTTTTACCAAAAAAATAGCAAATAAAACTATAAGGACAGCAACTATAATAAAAATATTCAATCCAAATTTCGTCAAAATATAACTACCCACAAAAGGTGCCAACACACCAGCCACAATACCAATGGCCCAATAAAGTGTTACTCTATGTAGTTCTTTCTTATCTTTTGTTTCTCTAAAAAATAAAATATTGTAAACAGAAAAAAACAAAGCACTACTCATTAATTTGAAAATGCTATATATTACAAAAAATGGAAAAGAAATACCAAAAACAAATAATATGGAAAATCCAAAAGCGATAGACAAAAATCCTAAAATAATATTCAAACGAAAATTTATTTTTCTAGCAAAAATTAGATAGAGTGTAGAACAAATAGTAGCAATTGCTTCTGCCAACAAAATTTGTGGAAGAGTTATAGAATTTTGAAAAAATTTTACATACAAAATTATAATAAAACCACTACTGATAAGTGTCTGTATTATTTGAAACCACCAAATTTTGAAATATTTATTAAACACAAAATTATTTCTTAGCAATGAATTCTCTAGCGAATTCTCTATCATCCCAAGGAATCATCTTAGCACCAGCGATACACATACCTTG
This sequence comes from Candidatus Magasanikbacteria bacterium CG10_big_fil_rev_8_21_14_0_10_36_16, assembly GCA_002773185.1. GTDB lineage: Bacteria > Patescibacteriota > Patescibacteriia > Magasanikbacterales > UBA922 > UBA1557. The sequence continues at coordinate 9,281 of PFBU01000060.1, forward strand.
TTCACTTCCCTTACCAGTGATTAGAATCAAATCCCCTTCTCGCGCCATTTCAATAGCTTTGCCAATAGCTTCTTTTCTATCCAAAATTTTGAAAACAGTTTTATCTAGTTCTTTGCCTTGTTTGATCACGGCTAGAGCAACATCGTCAATAATTTCTTGTGGGTCATCTTCATAAGGATCTTCATCAGTAATAATACAGATATCGGCTCTCTTACCAATCATTTCTCCAAGTTTGAAACGTCTATCTCTATCACGTCCACCACCAGTCGAACCAAAGACATGAATTATTCTACCGATAGGTTTGAGTAGTTCCACAACTTTATAAAGTTTTTCCATAGCCACTGGTTCAAAAGCATAATCAACTATTACTTGAAAACCTTTATCCTTAGCTTCTGTGACAAATTCATTTCTACCTGGAACATTTTTGAAATTACTAACCGCTTTGACAAGTACTTCCCAGGAAATATTCAATTCACGAGCAACAGTAATAGCTCCCACAATATTATAAATATTATGTTCACCATACATTGGTGCAACAAACTTATGATTTTCAATTTCAAAGTGTAAACCATCTTTATCTACACTAGCATTGCTAAACAAAATTTTGTCAGAAATATTTTCTAAATAATTTTTTTCATTTTTATTTCCAAAAATAATTTTATTCT
>PFBU01000060.1:9976-27643 GCA_002773185.1 Candidatus Magasanikbacteria bacterium CG10_big_fil_rev_8_21_14_0_10_36_16
ACCTAACTTTTTGACACGACATTTTGAAACATATTCAAAAATGTCTAACTTTGCTCGTTTATATGCCTCAAAAGACCCATGCGAGTCAATATGCTCTGGATAAAGATTGGTAAGCATCATCATGTCGTAATTGATGAAACTGTGACGATACTGCAAACGACCTTCAGAAGTTGTTTCTACAATTGCCACATCACATTTTTTTTCTACCATTTCACGCAAATATTTTTGGATTTGCATACGACCCAACATTGTCATTTTTTGATCATTCAGCTTTTCCTCACCAGCAATATAAAAATCAATAGTAGAAAGAGAACCTACTTTTAGCCCAGCACTTTCCAAAAGTTGTCTAAGTAAATAAGTTGTGGTTGATTTTCCACTTGTTCCTGTAATTCCAATTACCAACAATTCTTCCGATGTATATTTATATTTGACAGAGCCAAGCCAAGCAAAAAACAGATGACGTAGGTTTAGAAACTTTTTTGGAAATATTTTTTTGATTATTTTTTTCATATTTGCAACTTTATATATTTTCAAAGAGATAGAACACAAATTTCAGAAGATTACCAGGATAAACCAGGATCAAATCTTGGTAAATCTAAGGTAAATCTTGGCTATCTGTGTTCTATTAGACTGTAAAAATTTAATAAAATACTAACTTTATACACACCTTTTTTTGTTATAAAGAAAAAGTATGTTATATTAATTTCATACCGTGTGTGTAGGAAGAGAGAGTCAAGTCGCAACTACAGCCCCGCCCAGGCAACCGTCACCCCGCCTGATCGTGCGCTGGAAGGAAGGTGGTCCAAATAGCGACAAAATCTCTGTTGGGTCTCAAACCCACCCACAAGCCCAACAAATACGAGAGAACCAACACCTCCTCCTACACACGCGGTTCTCTCATTAACACTTGAAAAAAGTGTTTTTTATTTGGTTAAACTAAGCTCATAAACAATCTGCTCAATTTTCTGAGCTGCCATCTTGGCTTGGTCAAACTTATTACGCAAATAACTAGTTAAGTTAAATTCAATAAGTTCACCAGTAATTTCTTGGGCTATATTAGCACATTTCTTCACTTTGTCCATATCTTTTTCAGTAGCCGATTTGATAGCATAACGATAAAGTTCACCTGGCACATCACAAAGTCCACCAATATAACTACGCTCTGGAATATTCATTACAGTAATTTTACCAAGTTTTCCCGTAGTCAAAAATTGATAAAATAGATTAGCTTCCACATATTCTTCAAGTCCTGCTTTGAAAGAACCTTCTTCTTGAACTTCTGAATATTTGGCATATTTCTTGAGTAAATTTTCCAACAAATTTTTACTATTAGACAATTTTTCTTCAGCTTCCTTCATATTGTCCCTGTGCATAGCAAAAATGGCCCTTTTGGCATTGTGCAGGGCATCATCAGATGATTTTATCACTTCTCTCCTCACTTCAGCATACTGAAGCAAATTTTTCTTGATACTATTCAAATATTTCTTGTCCATCATATTTTATTATTTAAGCGTGATTTAAAAATTTATTCCTAACTAAAAATATTCCTTTGATTATTTCAATTATAAAGATATTAAGTAAGCCAAAAAGTATTATTACGACCCAATGTCCAAAGCCCAAAGTGCTTGTTTTCAAAAGCAATTGTAATGGTGGAAAGTAAACTGCTGAAACAAGTAAAAACCATCCCAATAAAACAGCTCCAGTCAAATATTTATTATCAAATAAACTCATTTGCCAAACATGTTTTTTCATACTTCGTATAGAGTATATATAAAACAAAGAGTCAATTCCCAAAGCCACAAACATGATAGTTCTAGCAACTCCTATACTAGTTCCAATACTCAGATAATACCAAAATAAGAAGAATAATACCATATTAGAAACTACAGCAATTGTAACAATCATTATTATCATCTCTCTGTCTATAATAGAGCCCGTCTTAGCCCTAGGTTTTTCTTTCATATTGTCTTCAGCCTTTTTGTCAAAAGCCAATGCCATATTTGGAAAAGAATCTTCTATCAAGTTGACCCACAAAATTTGTACTGGCAAAAGAGCCAAAGGTAATCCAAACAAAATACTACCGCCTATCAAAACAATTTCTGTAAAACTACCAGATAAAAGATAAAGTATAACTTTTCTAATATTTTTATAAATATGTCTACCTTCTTCTACAGCAGCGACAATAGTGGAGAAATCATCATCAGTCAAGACTAGACCAGCAATATCTTTGGAAATATCAGTGCCTGAACCAAGAGCTATTCCAATGTTAGCACCCTTTAACGCCGGCGCATCATTGACACCATCACCTGTCATCGCCACAACTTCTCCTTTTCTTTGTAAAACTTCTACAATACGAATTTTATGTTTTGGATCTACACGAGCAAAAATAAATAAATTATCTATTCTATCTGACAATTCAGTATCAGTCATAGCTTCCAACTCTAGACCAGTCAAAATATTTTTATTTTCACATTCAATACCAAGTTCACGCCCAATGAACTGAGCTGTCTTAGGATTGTCTCCTGTTATCATAATAGTTCTTATACCAGCCTGCTTAGCACGTAAAATAGTTTCCTTAGCCTCAAGACGCAAAGGATCAGACAAGGCCACAATACCCAAAAAAACAAAATCATCCAAACCTTGTTTTTCTATTGTCTTTATATTCTTATCTATTTTTTTGTTAGCCAAAGCCAAAACCCTGAGACCTTTTTCAGTAAGGATGCTTTCTTGTTTAATAAACCATTCTTTGGTTTTTTTGTCTAACTTTTTTATTTTTCCATTTTCTCTATAAAAATTGACTTTGACAAAGACACTTTCAAAAGATCCTTTAAGATACAAATTATTTTCTTTTATACCTTCATGCAAAGTAAGCATAAATTTATTTTTACTATCAAAAGGTATTTCATCAATCCTCTTCAATTTATTTTCTAAAATTTGTTTATCAATACCAATTTTTTTGGCAGAAAAAAGAAAAGCTGAATCAGTCGTGTCCCCCACAAAATTCCAATCTTTTTCTTCTGCCTTTCCATTTTCCAAAAATGAATCATTACATAATACACCAACTTGTAGCAACATCTTCACGTCCTGAAATTTTTTATCTTCCAAATTAAGTAAATTTATTTCTTGATTATCCAATTCATTATTACTAGTAATAACATTTACCAAACGCATTTTGCCTTCTGTAAGAGTTCCTGTTTTGTCAGTACAAATCACACTAACAGAACCCAATGTTTCAGCTGAAATAAGTTTTCTTACCAAAGCTTTACGTTTCAAAATATGTTGCATGCCAATAGCCAAAATCACTGTTACTGAAATTACCAAGCCTTCAGGGATAGCTGCCACAGCCACTGCTACGGCTGTTTCAAACATTTGCAACAAACTATATTCTACTGAATTTTGTAATATACCTAAAACAAAAATAAATATAGCTATAAGAAGCACAACAATCCCAATAACTTTACTCATTTTTTGTAATTGATTTTGCAAAGGTGTACTTTCTTGTAAAGTTTCTTTTACTAAAATAGCTATCTTACCAATTTCAGTATCTTTACCTACATTAGTAATTACAACCATGGCATTGCCATTAGCAATTGTTGTGCCTCGATAAACCATATTAGCCCTACTTGCTAGACCGGTTTCTTTTGATATTTTTTTGTTATTTTTAGTTACCAAAGCAGATTCGCCTGTCAAAACTGCTTCATTTATTTGCAAATTATTACATTTTATTATTCTAGCATCAGCTTGAATTTTTGCACCAACATCTAATAACATCACATCTCCAGGTACCAGATCAGTACTTGATACCAAAACTTTTTTAGCATCACGAAAAACTAAACAATTGTATTTTACAAAATCCTGCAATTTTTCGAGAGCTACATCTGCTTTATATTCTTGCACAAAACCAATTATGACATTGACAAAAACAGTAATCAAAATTACTATCATATCTGTATACTCAGCCAAGATGCCACTAATTATTCCAGCTACAGCCAAAATTAAAATCAATGGGCTCTTCCACTGATTCATAAAGATTTTAGCCTTAGTCATTTTTGTTTTTGAACTCGGCAGATTATTGAGACCAAACGTCTGTAATCGTTGCTTAGCCTCAACTGAGGATAAACCAAGCTCTGCAGATTGCAATTTATCGAAAACCTGTGATATACTGTCTGCGTGATAATTTTTCATAAACAATAAAAGTCTTGACTTTTTAATGAATGTATTATAACATATAAACCATAATTTTTAAATCAAAATGGTCCGGTAGCTCAGCTGGTAGAGCAGTAGCCTTTTAAGCTAACGGTCGTGGGTTCGAACCCCACCCGGATCACTAAAGCAACTTAATACCTAAGTTGCTTTTATTTTTAAACATAATTAGTTCATCCTGGGTGTTTCTTCTTGACGTATTGGTGAAAGTTATTTTTATTCCACCAGTATACCCTAGAACGAAACCCGAAAGGTAACCCTAATTACTACAATTGTAACAGATTTATCCAAAAAATATGTGTGGATAAGTAAAAAATATGCCACAAAAAAACACACCAATGTTCAGTCAGTGTGTTTTCCTGTGAAAAAAATGAATAAAAAAGGTTTTAATTATTTTTATGAATTAATTACTTATCTAATTTGACTAGAACAGAGCAAACAGGAGAGCTTCGCTATAGCCAAATTAACTTTGTGTTTGTGTTGATTTGATATTTTTATTACCTTTCATCATTTGTCTGTGTTCCATACCAAATGGTTTTTCCAATCCCAATTTTTGCTCAATAGCTTCTGCACCAGCTTTGTCCCCTGCTTGCATAAGTTTGTGCATTTCTAGCAATTGAGAAAAATTACTTTCATTGATTACTTCAAGCATTTTTCCTCCCATTGGAGTATTTTCTATTGCTATTTTCCAAGCATTATAATCAGAATTGTTAATGGCTGTTTGTACAGCGTTATTTTGTCCTTTATCAAAATGACCTCTACCCATAACGCCTTTTTGCGGAACAATCTGTGCTGGAAGACCTAGTTCGGCTCTAATAGCCTCGGCTCCTGCCTTATCACCAGACATCATCATTTTTTGCATTTCTACAAATTTTGGAAAATTTGTTTCATTTATTACACTCAAAATTTGTGAAGATCTAGGATTCTTAGACATCAGATCTTTCCAGGTCTGAAAATCCGTAGTATCAAGAAGCTTCTGCATTTCTGCGTGTCTGTCTTGGTTAAAATTTCTTCCAGTCATGCTTGTGTTTTGACCAGAAGGGCCTGAGTAGGCATTGGCAGCAACCGAGCCTATCAGAGCCAAACCCAAAGCGGAAATACCCGCGATAGTTAAGGTTTTCTTGTTCATATTTATATTTAAGTTATCCCTAATAAATCAGGAAGAGAAGTTTTTTACAAACTAGTGTGAATACTAGTTTGTAATTTCTCTTGTACCATCAACTTATTTAATTTCGTTGATGATTATAAAATGTGTAGGTGATATCTCCTATCAATTAATAATACGCAACTGTGGAATGTTTTCTTTCATTATCTGATGATGTATCAAAATACAATCAGCATCATTGTCATCTTCCATATTACAATTCTCCAATGGTTCAGGAAAAAATGGTTTTATCATTTTGGCTTGAATTTTATTTTCAGCTAAAATTTTGCCAACCACCCTTATTCTTTGAGCAAAATCCAAATGTACAAAAGGAGGAAGATGAATACGTGAAATATCTACAAACCAAGTTTTTTGGGCTGGATCCAAAATTTGTAATTCACTTTTATTAAAATCTACAAAAATTATTTGCCCAGCAATAAAGCCTTGCATAGGCCTATTCCACATTTCTTGTCTTTTTTCCATTAGCTGTCCATAAAAAACTACATTATTGTTGAAAAATAATCCTTCAATACTTTCACCAGCTCCAAATACATAAGCTCCACTACCAAGCACAACAGACAAAGCAAAATAAGCCACTACGATTACTGAAAATCTATAACGATAACCAAATTTGGTATGATGAAAATTGTAATAAGCCAAAAAGATAAATAATAAAGATAACAAAACCCAAAAATATGGAATTGCTAACAATAGAAAATTAATTTGTGAAAAACCGGCTTGTATATAAAGACTCCAATCTTCATTTTTCAAATAAAAAATTATCACAGAAACAGCCAGTGAACCAAAGACAACCATCAAAAATGCCAAAACAGTCCAAGCATAACTCTTGAACAAAAATTTGAATCGAGGAGTTGGCTTGATGTGCTTGTCCTTGATAGTCTGCAAAATTTTGTTTCCTATATCTGTCATATTATTAATGTTGTAAATGTTTAAAATGTTTTATCACTTCGTTTGTTGTAAATGAATTCAATTAGAACATCTACAACAATTTCAACATTTATATTTTACTTTTATTTATTTTCTCATAAATTACCAAAAACTTTTTCTTGGCTCTATTTACCAACGTTCCCACAGTTCCAACTGGTTTTTTCAAAATATCTGATATTTCATTATAGTCTTTTTCTTCCAAAAATTTCAAGACCAATACTTCACGATATTTTTTGTCCATTTGATCCAAAATCGTCCTTATCTCATCCTGCAATACTTTCTTATCAAAATGATCATCACTACCCATACTATCAGCCAACCTTACCAAATCATTTTCCTCAAAATATTGCAATGGACGGACTTTTCTTTTCCTAAATTCACTAATAGTCTGATTGCGTACAACACGATAAGCCCAAGAAGAAAATTTCAAACCATTATCAAAACTATTGAGTTTGAGGAACATACTAACAAATGCGTCTTGCAACACATCTTCTGCATCTTCATATTTGACACCAGATATACGAATTATATATGACAAGAGTTTTTTTTCATATCTTTGAACCAAATACAAAAAATTCTCCTGATTTTCAAGACTCATAGCCACTAATTCGTTGTCGGTTTTTTCACTGATAGATTCGTCTGAAACAATCATAAAGACTTATTTACTAGATATTACGTCTATTATGCACTTTTTCTTTCAGAAATTCAATAGCAGATGACTCTAAAAAGCCTTTACTTAAGCAAAATATATGATATCTTTAAATCATCAAAAGTATTGTTCCATTGTCCTATTGCCCCATTGTGATTTTCAATTTGTCAGTGGGTCAATGAAACAATGATTCAATCAATTGTAATGTCTGACTACTTTTGTTATGATAAATCTAATCTTAACTAAATAAAATATGTCTGAAATCAAAAAAGGAATCTATCGTCACTACAAAGGCAAAGAATACGAAGTAATGGGAATAACCAAGTATGAGCCCACTCTTGAAGATCTCGTCCTATACAAACCTTTATACGAGCAAAATATGTGCGATTACTGGGTCAGACCTGTCGCTAATTTTGTAGAAGATGTAGAATGGGAAGGAAAAAAAATGCCACGTTTTGAATTTATAAAAGAAAAAACAGAAAGACCAAAAGTTGGAATTGGTGTAATTATAATGAAAGATAATAAAGTTCTGGTCGGAAAAAGAATTAATGCACATGGTGGAAACACTTACCATTTTACAGGTGGTCATTTAGAATTTGGAGAAAGTTGGAAAGAGTGTGCAAAAAGAGAAACACTTGAAGAATCTGGAATTGTAATAGATAATGTAAAATTTCTAACAGCTACGAATGATTTTTTTAAAAAAGAAAACAAACACTACAATACAATATTTGTTTTGTCTGACTATATTTCAGGAGAACCTGAAGTAAGAGAACCCCACAAATGTCTTGGTTGGGATTGGTATGATTGGGATAATCTACCAACCCCCCTTTTTACTCCAATTGAAAATTTGCTAAAAACAGGAATTAACCCTTTTGAAAATAAATAATTAAAACAAAAAAAACGGCTTCTATCTAGAAACCGTTTTTTATTTTTGCTGACTCTGCTGTGTCTGCTAAAAAAGCTAATTCAAATATTGTTTAATCATTTGTTCTACTTGAGTATATGGATAAGCACCATTGATAGCAGTTTTTGTGCCGTCTGGTCCAATCAAGACTGAGTATGGAGTACCTTGTCCACCAGCAGCCTGACCATCAGCTTCGTCATTTTGAATTTTGGTAGCAAAATCTTTGTTTTGGTAACAAGTATTGAATTTACTCAAATTGAGACCAAGTTGTGTGGCAAATTTTGGTAACAATGTCAGATCAAGAGTATTGTTTGAATTAGTTGTTTTGTAAACTAAATCAGTATATTCCCAGAATTTTCCTTGAGCACCAGCACATTCTAGAGCGTTTGCCTCAGTACGAGCTTGACTGTGAAGACCATCAAGAGGCATATTACGATAAACCCAACGTACTTGATCACCATAATTGGTCATAACCTGTTGCATTGTTTGATGAAATGCTTTACAAAATGGACACTCTGGATCAGAAAATTCTACAATTGTAATTTTGGCATTGGCATTACCTCTAATATGGTCTATTTTAGAATCCACAGCTTTGACAGTAATATTAGCAGGAGCACCATTATTAGCGACAGCAGTATCACTACCTGCAGTATTCACAGCCACATCATTATTGCCATTATTATAAGCCAAGGCACCAGCGTTACCACCTTTCAAAAAGATGCCAAGTAAAATAAAAAATCCTACTGTACAAAGAAGCATGACTCCACCTACCAAACCAAACAAAAAGGTTTGTTGAGGATTCATCACTTCAAAAATACTTTTGTTTTTTTCTTCCATATTTTTTATTAGAAGTTAAATAATTAATAAATTAATGAGTGAGTGTTTATTTTAACATACTACGCAAGATAAGGGAAATATCTTTCCAAAAAATTCAAGTTTACAAAATTTTACTTTACTTAGTATAGCACGCCAGAAATAAATGTACAATTGTGGAAACAAGACTAGTTTTCCACAGATTGACTAAATAACTCTAATATAGTACCATAAAAGTATTAATTTATTAAACTTTATTTATCCACATATGGAAGAACAAATTTATCGTCCAAGTTTCATTGGACAAAAAGTTCCTGATATGGAATTGGAAACTTTCAGTAACAATGACATTGTAAAAATTAACCCAAGTAAAATGGGAGGAAAATGGTCTATCCTTTTCTTTTACCCAGCTGACTTCACTTTTGTCTGTCCTACTGAGCTAGAAGATATGGCTGAGACTTACGAAACATTCAAATCTTTCAATACTGAAATTTTGAGTGTAAGTACTGACACTGTCTTTGTCCACAAAGCTTGGCACGATCACTCAGAAGCTATCAAAAAAGTAAATTTCCCAATGCTGGCTGACCCAACTGCTAAGTTTTCAAAAACTCTTGGCGTTTATCTACCAGAAGAAGGTGTTGATTTGCGCGCCACATTTATCGTCAATCCAGAAGGTGTCATCAAATCTTACGAAATCAATGACAACAGTATTGGTAGAAACTCAGAAGAATTGGTCAGAAAACTACAAGCCGCTCAATTCGTAGCTGAACACGGTGACAAAGTCTGTCCAGCAAAGTGGAAACCTGGTAAGGATACTTTGACACCAGGATTGGATCTTGTGGGGAAGATCTAAATAAACAATTATAAATAAACAAATTCCAAATAATACACAAATAACAAACTACAAATTTGTTTATTGTAAATTGTAATTTATTTGGAATTTGCAATTTGTATATTGTCTATTTTAAATTTTAAACAATAAACCAATAAATTAGAAAAGTTGATTATATCTAATATATTTATTTTTAAGCAAAACATTTATGTTCGAACTACCAAACCTTCCTTTTACCAAAGATTCTATGCCAGACTTTTGTAGTGCTGAGACTTTTGATTTTCACCATGGCAAACACCATGCTGCTTATGTCAGCAAGCTCAATGTGGCAATAGAAGGCACAGACTATGTCGGCAAAGAATTGGAAGAAGTAATCAAAACTTCCAAGAGTGAAAATAATCTAGCAGTATTCAATAATGCTGCCCAACATTTCAATCACAGTTTTTTCTGGTTATGTCTAAGTCCAGAAAAACAAGAAGTGAGTGAAAACTTGATGAACAAAATTGTCGAAAATTTCAATTCTTTAGACAATTTAAAAGAAAAATTTACTACCGCAGCCACTTCTCTATTTGGCTCTGGCTGGACATGGTTAGTAGAGACTAGTGATGGAAAATTGGAAATATTACAAACCAGCAATGCCAATACTCCCCTGACAGAAGGCAAAAAACCTTTACTTACTCTAGATGTTTGGGAGCATGCTTACTACATAGATTTCCGCAACGCTCGTCCAGATTTCATTGCCAAGTTTTGGGATCATGTGAATTGGAAGATAGTTGAGGAGAGAATGGCTTAAAAACATTGAAACACTAAAACATAGAAACAATTAAACAATCTCTTGTGAAGAGATTGTTTTTTATATTTTAATATTTTTATATTTTCATTCACCTAGTAGTCCCTAAGCTTCTTAATCACATCAAAATCCTTAATCTTATCAAGCGCTTTGGATTCAATCTGTCTAATACGTTCACGAGTAACACCAAATTCTTTACCAACTTCTTCTAGAGTATGAGTGACACCATCGTCTAGACCAAAACGCATTTCAAGAATTTTCTTCTCACGAGGAGACAAATCTTTGACAGCTTCTTTGATATAATCTTTGAGTAATTCCACACCAGCGGCTTGAGATGGGCTGACAGATTTCACATCTTTAATAAAGTCTGAAAGTGAAGTATCGTCGTCATCGTCGTCCCCTACTGAAGTTTCAAGAGAAACAGTATCTTGAGAAATTTTGATAATATGTTTGACTTTTTCTATTTCTTCACCCATCTCGGCGGCAATTTCTTCTGGAGTTGGATCACGACCAAGATCTTGAAGCAAATGACGAGAAACCTGTTGCAAACGATTGATTGTCTCTACCATGTGGACTGGAATACGAATCGTACGAGAATGATCAGCCAGAGCGCGCGTGATAGCTTGTCTAATCCACCAAGTGGCGTAAGTAGAAAATTTGTAACCTTTACGATAATCAAATTTTTTCACTGCGCGAAATAAACCAATATTTCCTTCTTGAATAAGATCAAGCATTGACAAAGATTTGCCTACAAATTTCTTAGCAATAGAAACCACGAGACGCAAATTAGCTTCAATCATTTTGCGTTCTGCGTTCTTATCTCCTCTTTCCCGACGCTTGGACAAAGAAACTTCTTCGTCAGCGGTGAGAAGGGGCACTTTACCAATCTCACGCAAATACATTTGGATAGAATCTTGAGAAATATTTGCTAAATCAAAAGATAGACCAGCTCCTACATCAGGTTGGTCACCTTGTAGACCAGTCATGACAATATCACGGTGGGTGTTATAATTATTTCCTAATAATCCACCTTGTTGGGCTTCCACCACAGAAACACTATTTCTATCCATTTGTTCCAAAAATGTTTCATAGACATCTAAATAATTTTCCAATCTATCAAAAAGCATGAGTATTTCATGCTCAGTCAAAAAACCTCTTTCTCTACCCTTCTTGACCAACTTAGAAACCTGGTCAGCTGATGGTATGACAAAATTCTTGTCAAATTGTGATTTGTCAAGTTTTATTACTTGTTTTTGTTTAAATTTTTTAGAATAAATTTTCTTACTAGAGACTATTTTTTTGGCGACCCGCTTAGTATTATTACTTCGGGAAATATTTTTTGCTTTAGAAACCGACCTTCTGGCTACGAATTTCTTAAGCTTTTTAGGAGCTGTCTTTTTAACAGCTTTTTTGGTGGTTGCTCGAGCCTTTTTACTTACTTTGGCTTTTGCAGATTTAGTTGTACTCTTTGTGCCACGAGGCATGGGATTGAAATTAGTTCTACTTAAAAAAGTAAGAACGATAAATAATTTTAAATTCAAAACTATATTAATTTCTGAAAATCTCGCATTAACTCATTCACCCTGTCAACGTCCCCCTCACTTTCTGCCAAAGACAATTCATTTTGGATTCTGTTTCTTTCTTGTTTCAACCATTCTTCTTTAATGGCTTTTGACAAATCTTGCAAATCTTTTTTGGCTTCATCTTCTGTAAATACAAAAAAATCCTTCTCACCCTGCATTAGAAGAACATCGACGATATTTTCTTGATTTTCTTGTGAAAAGTAATCTCTGACATGTGTAATGTCATTATTTCTCTCATTATACATACTTTTTAGCTTTTCGTAAAGCTCATTGTATTTACCTGTGGACAAAGACAAATCTATAGAAAATAGACCAGTCACCACTTTGACAGAATCCTTAAACCGCAAAAACAAAATTAAAAATGTTTTGACCAATCCATCCAGGCGACTTTCTGGCAAATTTATTACTTTTTTTTCTATATCTTTGTCAAAAATTTTCTTTTCAATCAATGTTTTCTCTTCACTCTTGATACGAGTCAAATCATCACGCAAAACACTAATATCTACTCCCAGACGATGACCAAGCTCTTGTAACCAATGATCACGCTCAACTGCATATGGAATATGTTGAATTTTGTCCAATAATTCCGAAGCAACTTGTTGTTTATCTTTTGGGTTATCTAAATTTTTATTGTTAAAGGCTCGTACAAAATACCAATTCATTACTTCACTAGCATTTTTGACAGCTTCAAACCAAACTTCTTTATTTTTTTTGATACACTCATCAGGATCTTTGCCAGCACCTTCAGGAATCTGAATAATCTTGACATCCATACCAGCAGACATAGCCAAACTTATTGTACGTCTAGCAGCCTTTTCCCCTGCCTCATCTGTATCAAAAGCCATACTAACATTATTAGTATATCTCTTTAACAAACCGATTTGTTTTTTTTGTTTTTCAGCATCAGATTTATTAGAATCTAACTCCGCTGTAACGGCTGTTCCTGAAAAAGCCACGACATTAGTCATTCCAACTTGATGACAAGCAATCACATCCATTTGTCCCTCAACAACTACAACAAAATTTTTTTCTTTGATAGTTTTTTTGGCTTTATTTAAAGCAAAAATCACAGAAGATTTATCAAAAAGTGGAGTCTGTGGAGTGTTGACATACTTACCACCACTTTTCTCTGTCTCGACCAAAATACGACCTGTGAAACCAACTACAGCATCATGTACATCCCAAATAGGAAACATAATGCGTCCGCGAAATCTGTCATAAAAACCTTGCATTGTCCTACCATTGAAATTATCTTTTTTTATGGTCAATCCAGAAACTACCAAATCATCTATAGCATGTCCTTTTTTCAATAAATATTGTGTCAGTAAATCCCATTGTTCTGGTACAAAACCAATTTGCCAATTGTCAATTGTCTCTTGCATTAGTCCCCTTTTTTGTAAATATTCACGCGCACCTTCAGAGGTTGGCATTTTGAGCAGAAAATTATAAAAAAAGTTTACAGCATCTTTGTTGATATTTTTCAATCTATTTTTGAGACTACTTTCAGCTTCATTTTGAAAAATGTTGGTCAGCTGTACACCAGCTTTGTCAGCCAAATATTTGAGCGCTTCCCGAAATTCCATTCCTTCTATTTCTTCAACAAAAGTGAAGATATCACCACCCTTGGCACAACCAAAACAATGCCAATTCTGTCTTTCGCGATTGACCATAAATGACGGACTCTTTTCATGGTGAAAAGGACAAAGTCCTTTATGATTGACACCAGCTGGTTTGAGCTGGACGTATTCACCGATAAGGTCCACCACGTCTAATTTTTCTTTGATTAGATTTATGTCGGACATAGTAAGTTCATCCCGAGCTGAAAATACAGTGAGGGATCTTTCTTAAGATTATTTGTTTTAATTAGTAATACCTTCAATTGATTCTACAAGTCTCCAATAAAAAAACAATATCACAACCTAATCTTATGCTATTTGGAGAGAAAAATCAAGTTTTGTTTGGAGTATGGCTTACAGACAACAGACTATAGAAAAATTGGTAACGTCTCAAAAAAAAGACAGCCTATTTTAGGCTGTCCTTTAAAATTCGTGTCAATTCATGTCTGAAATTCGTGTTCCCTTAAATTTTTTACCACTCAAAGCCTTCTTCACTTCCAACAAATTAGTCCCTTGCAAAATACTTACTTTCAACTTCATTTTTTCAGCCAGTTTACTAGCTACAGGATCAAAAGGCGCACTTTTGCCAGGTTGCCAAACATCCCCAACTATTTCTTTGCGAAATGTTTTCCAATCAATTTGTTCAATTATTTTTGCCTCAGTAAATTCTCTAGGATCTTTGTCATAAACATATTCAATATTTGATAAATTGAACATTTCCTTGACACTATAAGTTTTAGCAAGAAGTACTGCGTCATAGTCCGTACTACAACCAGGTTTGTAACCAGCAGCCACAATGATAGCCTTGTTTGTTTTTAATTTTTTAGTTGGATTGGTAATGACTTCTTTGTGAGCAAATTCGCCAAACATTAGTCTCACAAAATTAGCATTGATAATAGTTGCGCCAATTCCCATCCAGTCCAAGTCCACGTCTTTCAATTTTATAGTTTCTTTCAAAGCATCTTGATAAAATCTAGCAGTACTGCCTCCACCAATAATCAAAATAAATTTTTGCCCTTTTTTCACTTCATCCAAAATAGTCTGACGAAACTTCTTCAAAAAACTAATATCAAAACCAGTTTTAGGAATAATGATAGAGCCACCGACTGAAATTATTTTTATATTATTTTTATTAACCATAACTTTTTTTATTTAAAAAAATACTGAAGTAAATTCAGTATTTTGAAATTATTTAACTTTCTTTTTTCAAAAGTATATTGATTGCAAAACTCAAGATTGAAAACAATATTGAAGCAAAAAATGCTGTACCAAAACTTTCAACACTAAAACCTTTGACAATAGTTGCAACAAACCAAAACAAAAAAGCATTGATAACAAAAGTAAACATTCCAAGTGTCAAAATATTTACTGGCAAAGATAAAATGAATATAATCGGTCTGATAAGCGCATTGACTAACCCCAAAACTAAAACTGTAATCAAAGCTGAATAAAGTCCACCAAGTGCCATACCAGGCAAATAATTGGCGATAAGTAATAAAGCCACAGCATTTAAAAACCAACGAATGATTATTTTCATAAAATATTATTAATAAATTATCTTTTATATTATACCCAAAAAATACAATAAAATCAAATAAAAAAACAGCTTCTTCTTAAAACTGTTTTTGAATATTGAGATGGGAGTGCAGAGTCTATTGGACAAAGCCCTCAAGTATAAGTGTGCAAAAAAGGATTTACCCTCCAAAAAAATCCTTTTCCAACAAATTCAGGTAAAATCACGGACCTAATTGCAGGAGACACAAGTAAATAATTATCATATTTTAGCCATTTTGTCAAGATAAAAACTTGACAAAACTTGACAAAAGTACAAAAAGATGGCCTAATAAAATTGTGTCTGCTCGAGCCGTACAGCACCACGCCCCTCCCCGGGTATGGATATGTCTGTACGGCTCAACTCACAATCTGTGCGTTTGGTCTTGAGACTCTTTTTTCCTTTGGAAAAATTGAGACTCGACCAAACGCGCCAACAATCTCTCTAAAAAATATAATTCCTCAACTAAGGATTTTTTTATTTTACAAAACATCCATTCTAATCTATAATAAATCAACTTAGCCTTTTAATCCTTTATAGCCTATGCTCAAAATCTACAATACCCTCACCAAAAAAACCGAGGAATTCAAATCAATCACAGACAGAAAAGTAGATCTCTACACTTGTGGTCCGACTGTTTACCATTATGCCCACATTGGCAATCTCCGTACTTTTGTTTTTGAAGACATTTTGAAACGTGTTTTAGAATATAACAATTATCAAGTAAATCATGTCATGAATATTACTGACGTCGGACATCTGACTGACGATGCTGATAATGGCGAAGACAAAATGGAAAAAGGTTCCAAACGTGAAGGCAAAACTGCTTGGGAAATTGCAAAATTCTATACAGAGGCTTTTCAAAAAAATTTAAAAGAATTGAATATTGAATCCCCTACCACTTGGTGCAAAGCCACAGATAATATTCCTGAACAAATAGCCTTAGTCCAAACTTTGATTGACAAAGGTTTTACCTACAAAACAAATGACGGTATTTATTTTGACACAACAAAACTATCTGACTATGGCAAACTTGCCAATTTAGCAAACCAAGAATTGGAAGCTGGTGCTAGAGTAGATATGGGTGAAAAGAAAAATCCCCACGACTTTGCTCTTTGGAAGTTTTCAAACTCAAACGAACAAAGACAAATGGAATGGGAGGCTTTTGGCAAAAAAGGTTTTCCTGGTTGGCATATTGAGTGTTCAGCTATGAGTAGCAAATACTTAGGGCATCATTTTGATATTCATTGTGGCGGAATTGATTTGATTCCAGTACACCATACCAACGAAATTGCTCAATCAGAAGCTGCTTTTGATGAAAAACCTTGGGTGAACTATTGGATGCATGGAGAATTCATTGTTTTGAAAAATGATGAAAAAATGAGTAAATCAGGTGATAATTCTGTGACATTGGACACTATTACAGAAAAAGGTCTTAGTCCACTCGCCTATCGTTTTTTCTTACTTCAAACTCATTATCGTAAACAATTGAATTTTTCTTGGGAAGCACTTGAAGCTACACAAAGCGGTTTAGAAAATTTACGTGAAAAAGTACTGAAACTCAAAAATGTAGACAAAAAGAACGATACTACCAAACTAAAAGCAGAATTTTTAGAAAAAATTAATGATGATTTAAATACGCCAAGTGCTTTGGCTTTAGTTTTTGATTCTTTAAAAAATGAAGAGATTGATTATGAAACAGTTTTGCAATTTGATAAAATTTTAGGATTAGAACTAGATAAAATTACCAAGACACAAGTTGAAGTACCAACAGATGTCCAAAAACTTTTAGATGAAAGAAAACAAGCCCGTAAAAACAAAAATTGGTCAGAAAGTGATAGACTTCGTGATGAAATAAAAGCATTAGGTTACACAGTTGAAGATACATCCAAAGGACAAAAAATTACTTAGACACAAAGTTAGTCACAACTTATACCAAAGAGCTGTTTGAAAAATAGCTCTTTTTTGTTTTTTTTGCTATAATATGTACATAAAAATTTTTAGGTAATTATATATGGTATTAGATAACAAAAAAATTCCTCAAGAAAAAAATAAAATTGATACAAATTTTCCAAACAAACAAGAAACAAATATCCAATCTGAAAATCAGCAATCACAGCTTGACTATGTTGGTTTTCGTCCAGAAGTAATTCCAACAGAAACAATACAAAATCCAGAACAACAAAATACAGTCAATACCGAACAAATCAAAGACGAAAGACATATTGAAATAGAAAAAAATTTGGACAGCAGAATACAAACATTGAAAAAGAAGCTCAAACAAAGCAAGAAAAAAAATATCCAGATACCTATTGTCAAAGATGAGATAAACCTAAAAATAGAAAAAATAATGGAAGATGGCTTGGAAGACGCTTACAAAGAACTCACTACTATCCAACAACAAGAATTCAAAATCAAAGGCGAGGAAACTGCTTGGAAAATACGCCAAGTACTCAAAAAAACAAAAGTAAAAATAAAAGAAATTTTCAAATTATTGTTAGAATGGTTAAAGATGTTGCCTGGTATCAACAAATTTTTCTTGGAACAAGAAGCCAAGATAAAAGCCGACAAAATAATAAGTCTAAACAAATTCACAAACAACAAATAAACTATGTATTTTTTTGTTCTACAAT
>PFBU01000060.1:27658-33618 GCA_002773185.1 Candidatus Magasanikbacteria bacterium CG10_big_fil_rev_8_21_14_0_10_36_16
TCTATTATTATTTTTTGGTATTTTTTTTATAATTCGTTCTTTGACTAAGGCCACTTTCAAAATACAACACACTTTTGAAAAAACACTTATCCATATCATGGTTCCAAAAGAAAAAAGATCCGAAGGTAGCAACAATAACAACCAAGAAGACAGGCTAGAACAAATAAAAGAAGAGATAGGAATTACCGAAACTATCTTTGCTTCACTAGCTAGCCAAAAAGCCCAAAGAGGGATAATACATTGGTTCAAAGGACGCAACGACAATTTTTCTTTTGAAATTGTTATCCACAACAATCTTATCAATTTTTATGTTTCTGTACCAATCAAAATGAAATCTTTTATTGAGCAACAAATCAATGCTCAATATCCTTTCGCACATATTGAAGAAATTACTGACTACAACATTTTTTATGAAAAAAGCTCAATAATTGGCAGTTATCTCACCGCCGAGAATAATCCTTCTTTCCCTTTCAAAACTTACAAAAAAATGGACTCAGACCCTATGTCAGCGGTACTAAATGTTTTGGCCAGAATTCATGAAAATAACAGCTCAGCTAGTATTCAGTTTGTTTTACGTTCTGCTCACAAAAAATGGCGTAAAAAAGGTATCCATATTGTACGCGAAGTAAAGAAAGGCAAAAAATTTGAAGATGTAACTAGTAATCATTTTTTTAAAGATTTATTCAAATTTGTTGGTACAGGCATTGGTGAACAAATTAGTACTACAAAAGACAAATCACTTGATAACAAATACCAAGTTTCTGGTATGGAAGAAGAAATGATGAAAGGTATAGAAGAAAAATTATCCAAAGGTGGTATGGATGTCACTGTGAGAATTATAAGTAGCTCAGACATAGAGGAAATGGCCAAATTGAATCTTGACAATATTATAGGTGCATTTGGTCAATACAACTTGTACCGCTATGGTAACTCTTTCAAAGCTAAGATTCCTCGCAAACAAAAAAATATTATTAGTGATTTCATACACCGTGCTTTCAATGAAAAAAAACAAATTTTATTAAATACTGAAGAAATGGCTGGTTTGTGGCACTTACCTCTTCATTCTACTGAAACACCAAACATCCACTGGTTAGGCGCCAGAAAAGCTCCACCACCACCAAATTTGCCAAAAGAAGGCATCTTGATGGGCCATATACCTTATCGTGGCAATGATTATCAAGTACGTCTAAAAGATGCTGACAGAAGAAGACATCTCTATGTTGTTGGTAAATCTGGTAGTGGAAAATCTGTTTTGATTGAAAACATGGCTGTTCAAGATATTATAAATGGCAAAGGAGTAGCTGTGGTTGACCCTCATGGAGATTTTGCTGAGTATGTATTGTCTCATGTACCAAAAGAACGTGCTGACGATGTCGTCATTTTCAATCCATCTGATTTCGAATATCCAATAGGCTTGAATATGTTAGAAGCTCGTACTGAAGATGAAAAAGATTTCGTAGTCCAAGAAATGATTAGTATTTTTTACAAACTTTTTCCACCAGAAATGATTGGTCCAATGTTTGAACACCAAATGCGTAATGTCATGTTGACACTCATGGCTGATATTGATAATCCTGGCACCATCATTGATATTCCTCGTATGTTTACCGATGATGACTATGTCAAATTATATTTGAAAAAATTGAAAGATCCAGTAGTGCGTGCTTTCTGGGAAAAAGAAATGGCAAAGACAAGTGACTTTCACAAATCAGAAATGCTTGGTTATCTTATTTCCAAAGTTGGACGTTTCGTTGAAAATGACATGATGCGTAATATCATGGGTCAACAAAAATCAGGTTTCAATGTCCGCGAAATAATGGACAAACAAAAAATATTGATAGTAAATCTAGCCAAAGGTAAAACTGGAGAAATCAATGCTAAACTTATAGGTCTAATCATTGTCTCCAAACTACAAATGGCAGCCATGGGTCGTGCTGATTTACCAGAAAGTGAACGAAAAGATTTCTACCTATATATTGATGAATTCCAAAACTTTATTACTGATTCTATCGCCACAATTTTGTCTGAGGCTCGTAAATACCGTCTAGACTTGATTATTGCCCATCAGTACCTAAATCAGCTGGTAGATGACAAAGGCAAGGCTGAAATCAAAGATGCTGTGCTTGGTAATGTAGGTAGTATGTGTCTTTATCGTATAGGTCCTGATGATGCTGACATTCTTGCCAAAGAAATGGCGCCAGTATTTGGTCCGTACGATCTCATGAATGTTGAAAAATTCACAGCCAACACCAAAATAATTATTGACAACGAACCAACCAAACCTTTCAACATGTCCATCTACCCTCCACAAGATGGCAACTTGAAAATGGCTGAAGCTATCAGACAATTGTCAAGATTAAAATATGGACAAGAACGAAGTATAGCCGAAGCAGAAATTATGGAAAGAACAAAACTAGACCAAGGTGAAAGTAATAGTAAAGATGATATGATAGAAGCAACACTATAAAATTCACAATTTTCAATTTACAAATTACAAACAAACTTAAAAACAAATATAAATAACAAAAAAGAAAGTAAATGACTCGTAAAAAATAACTTTATGAACTTTTCCGCCCAAGGCGGATCCGTCTTGGGCGGAATGAACTTTCAACTAATACCAACACAAACATATGGACCAATTTTCCAACATCATGACAAGTCACATGTCTGATCTTTTTGACGACGACTCAATAACAAAAATAAATCAACTTACCCCAGTCCTCCCAATTGTTCAAGAAGATGATTTGTTCGGAGAAAAAGAAGACGCAGAAAAACTAGATATAGAAAAAATAAAATCATCTCTAAATAATCTAAAAACACAAATAAACCAAATATTAAAACTTCTAGAAGCTAAAGAATCTAAAAAACAATCCTTCCCTGTTTTCAATCCCAAGCCTATTATATTTGACAGTATAGAGACAAAAAACAATTCTGACGAAAATATTATAGAAGGTGTCTTCAATGGCGAAAAAATGATTGGCAGTGATGGTAAAGAATATGCAGTACCACCAAATTATGCTAGTAAATCAAAATTAGTGGAGGGTGATATAATGAAACTCACTCTAGCCCCTAACGGACGTTTTATCTACAAACAAATTGGTCCTATCCCCCGCAAAAGAATTATTGGCGTATTATCATTTGACGAAGAAAGACAGCTGTGGAATGTCTTACATGAAAACAAAAAATACAAAATCCTCACAGCTTCCGTGACCTTTTACAAAGGCAAACCTTATGACGAGGCTGTCGCTCTAATACCACAAGATTGTGAAAGTGACTGGTGTGCCATGGAAAATGTAATTAGTAAATAAAATTACAATCTACAGAAAAAAGACAACCACGAAAAGGTTGTCTTTTAATTTTTTTAGATTTTTAATCTCTAAAATATTACTTTTTACTAGGATCAGTAATATGTGATGAAACAAGTTTTGTCATTTCAAACATATTTACTTCTTTTTTACCAAACAAAGGCATCAATAAATCATCAGCAAAAATATTTCTTTTGTTTGCTGGGTTTTGAAGATCGTGTTTCTTGATATATTCCCAAAGTTTTTTTACAACTTGTGAACGAGGCATTGGACCTTTTCCAACCACTGCTTCCAACTCAGGTGAGAGGTTCAATGGTTTAAGTAATGCTGGATTTGCTTTCCTAGGCATAGTGTTTTATGTTAATAATTAAATTACTTAACTTACACAATACATTATAACACTTCTCCACTATATAAGCAAGTGTAATGTCAACAAAAATTTACATCAGCTTCCAAATGAGTTATAATAGACTAGCCCAAAAACATAAATAATCCACACCAAAAAATAACCAAAACAAACTATGGCTCTATACCACAAATACCGCCCTCAAATCTTTGCTGATGTTATTGACCAAGAACATATTGTACAGACTCTAATAAACCAAATCATCAATGATAAGGTCTCACACGCCTATCTTTTTTCTGGTCCACGTGGCGTTGGCAAGACCACAACAGCGCGTATCTTAGCCAAATCTTTGAACTGTGCCAATAGAAAGCCTGATTCAGCTGAGCCTTGCAATGATTGTTCTTCTTGTACTGAAATAGGCACTTCTAGTTCTATAGACGTCATTGAGATAGATGCTGCCAGCCACACCGGCGTAGACAATGTGAGACAAAATATTATTGAAAATTCTCAATTCAAACCGACCCACTCCAAGTACAAAGTTTTCATCGTAGACGAGGTTCATATGTTGTCCACAGCTGCCTTCAATGCCTTGTTGAAAACTCTAGAAGAACCACCAAAATATGTAGTTTTCATTTTGGCAACTACCGACCCCCAAAAACTCCCAGCTACCATCGTTTCTCGTTGTCAACGCTACACCTTTACCAAAGTGCCAGCCAAAGAAATGAGCAAAAGTCTGGAAAATATTGCCAAGCAAGAAGGTGTCAAAGTTGATAATGAAGTAATGTCCAGAATAGCCAGAAAAAGTGAAGGTTGTCTACGTGATGGTATTAGTTTACTTGAACAACTAATGGCGAGTGGCGACAAAAAAATCACAGTTGAATCAGCCTCTCTCATATTACCAAGTGTTAATATAGAGTTACAGCTTGAATTTACAGAGTATTTGACAGACAAACAGCAGTCTGAAAGTCTAAATTTTTTGGACAAACTAACGAGAGAAGGTCTAAATATTTCTTATTTTTCCCATGAGTTCCTAGAATTTTTACGAGTACTAATGATTTCCTCTGTAGATATGATTTTGGCTGAACAAGAATTAGATATAAACAAAGAACAGAAACAGCAAATAATTAACATAAATAATAAATTATCAGAAACAGAAATCATAAAACTATTGGATCTTGCTATAAAACGTGACAGCGAAATAAAAAATTCAGTCCTTCCACAATTACCTTTGGAAATGTTGGTAGTAGAGTGGTGCAACAAAAATAATCAAATAAATACAAACATAGAAAACAACTTACAGAAAGAAGATACTAACAAAATAGTACATGAAACTAAAGTAGAAAAAAAAAATCCTAACATAGTCCAAGAGACAAAAGCTGAAAAAATATCAGAAAAAACTAAAGAAGTTCAAAATGATCCAATAGTAGAAGAAGCCAAAGCAGAAGATAAGGTACATATCACTACAAGTACTGGCGAAATTAATCTAACGCAAGTAGAAAATGTTTGGTCAGAGTTTATAAAAAAAATAGAGTCAGAAGCTCCTTCTCTTTCTTTTGTTCTCAAGATGTCCAAGATAAGTGAAATCAAAAAAAACACCATTATACTATCAGTAGAATATTCTTTCCACAAAGAAAAACTACAAGAAATTACTATCAAGCAAAAACTAGAAAGTATCTTTACTGAACTTTTAAAAACCAAAACATCTTTAGAGTTCATAGAAACTCCCAACGGACAAAAACAACCATCTGATAATAACCAATTAAATGAACTGGCTACAGCGCTTGGCGGTGAAGTCGTAAATTAAAACTATGAAAAAAAGCTTGTTATACTTAGGTATGGTCGTTATACCTATTTTATTTTTCAATACTGTCAAGGCAGAAACAAATCTAACAGTGCCTTTTACCACTCAGTCACCTTATGGACATTGGATAGCACCTTGGGACAATGCTTGTGAAGAGACAAGTACCACTATGATAGACAAATACTACCAAAATTATTCTAGTAAAACTTTGGAGCCTGATGATGCTGGACCAGCTATAATGCGACTTGTAAAACTAGAAGATAATTTTTTGGGTTTCAACAAAGATACCAATGCTTCACAATTAGCTTACATAATAAACAATTTCTTACCCTGGGAAGCTAAGCTGGTAGAAAATCCAACTTTAGAACAATTGAAGCACGAAATAGACACCCGACACCCTATTATTGTGCCTGTTTATGTTCCAAACTTGTATAATCCTTATTATTCTAACAATTTTTATTATCATGTATTAGTGATAAGTGGTTATGATGACAACACAAAAGAATTC
>PFBU01000013.1:0-3804 GCA_002773185.1 Candidatus Magasanikbacteria bacterium CG10_big_fil_rev_8_21_14_0_10_36_16
ACAAACCGTTTGTGGATCACACAACCAACAACCAAAAAGAGGACTGACGTCCTCTTTTTTGTCCACATGTTTGGGTTGACGAGGATATAATTAGTTAAAGGATTTTGAAGATGTTTTTGATGTTGAAATAGCTATAGCTCTATTAAAGCACGGGAAAGGCGATTATGTTTTAGAAAATGTTGATAAATTTAAAGGTTTTTCAATTGATAAAAAAGTGTCTATTTTAATTACAAGATATTTACCTAATTTTTTGGAAAAAATGCCAAGTGAAAAATTAGGTGAAATTATTGATGATGATATTGTTGATATATTGATTACAACAGGTAGGATTGGACGTTTATTAGACTTACGTTTATATAATTTACCTAAGGTTAATTATAAAAAATTAATATTAAGATTATTACAGGAAAAAGATAAAAATGATGGAAATGAACCATTGAGTGAAACTATAAATAGAACATTATCTTATGCAGATTCTTTGCCTAAAGATTATGATGAAGAAGTGGCTTTTGCTTTCATTCAGGCTGGTTATGGCTATAATGTTTTAGTACAGTTAAAAAAATTTAATATTTCAGATTATACTTCTGTAATAGAAGAATGTGTAAAACAACAAGGCTGGACAAGAGAAGAATGTGAACAAATTGTTAATAGAACTAATTAAGTTAGGTTTTTTTCCTAAAAAATCTAATATATTTAACATAATTTATATGGAACAAGAAATGTCACCAAAATATGAAGCACAATTAAGATCAAAAATACGTTTTATGCCAAAAAAAAATGTTGACAAAACAGATTACTCTGATCCTCATATGGCATGGCAAGCTGAACATGATGGTATAGGTACTAATAATGATTATATTTTGTTTGATGATAAAGGTAATATTGTCTTAAATTCAGGTGCCACACATCCTGACTCTCTTGAAGCACCTATTATTGAGGATGAAATACGTAAACAATATGAAGCTAGATTTCCTGGGAAAACATTAGATAAAAATTTGGCTAATTCTATAGATAAAAAATAATAATTTAGTAATTCAAAAAACCGAGCTAATCACTCGGTTTTGAAATTTGTAATTTAGTATTTGTTTGTTACTTGCCGTGCCTGCCGGTAGGCAGGTAACTTGTTTCTTAATAGATTTATACAAAAAAACTGCTCTAGATTGAGCAGTTTTATTTTAATATTTTTATATTTTGATACTTTTATAAAAAAACATTATTTTTTCAAAGCATCTTTCAAACCTTTTCCAGCTTTGAACTTTGGAACAGTTACTGAAGGAATTTGAATTTTTTGACTTGGGTTTTGTGGATTGACACCTACACGTCCAGCACGTACTTTGGCACTGAAAGCGCCGAAGCCTGAGATAGTGACTTCGTCACCACCCTTAAGAGTGTTGATTACAATTTCTACAAAAGAGGCAAGCATACTTTCTGCTTCTTTTTTTGACACGCCAACTTGTTCGGCGATTTTTTGAGCCAAGAGCGCTTTGTTCATATTGTTTTGAATTAGTCCCTATTTAGGGATGAATTACTTGTATGTCTATATTTTATATTATTTTAGAAAAACTGTCAATAGAGCCAAAAGCATGAAGAATTTTCAATTTTATAATTATCAATTTTCAAACAATTTTATAATTTTTTAATTTAAAAGTTCAAGAACTCCCTGTGGTCTCTGCCACAGGGAGGGGTTCATAAAAGTAATTGAAAATTAAGACATTAAAAAATTGTTTGAAAATTGATAATTGAAAATTTTAGAATTAAAAACGGTCCTATAAATATAGAACCGTTTTTTAAATCAATACTTAATTCAACTTAACGTGCGTATTCCACAACTCTCGACTCTCTAATAACATTTACTTTTATTTCACCAGGATATTGATGTTCATTTTCAATCTTGCGAGCGATATCTTTGGCAAGATTGAAAGCTGAATAATCATCTACTTCTTCTGATTTTACAAAAACTCTCACTTCACGACCAGCTTGGATAGCATAGACTTTGTCTACACCACTGAAACTAGAAGCAGTTTTTTCAAGTTCTTCTAGACGGAGAACATATTGTTCATAAGAATCACGACGAGCACCGACACGAGAACCTGATATTGCATCAGCAGCTTTGACAATTTGAGTAATAATTCTTTCTGGTTTGTCATCATGGTGATGACCAGCAGCCAATTGGATTTCTTCGTGCAGACCAAATTTTTTGAGTATTGTCTCACCGATTTCTGGATGTCCTCCTTGAGTTTCTTGGTCAACAGATTTACCAATATCATGGAAGAATCCAGCTTTTCTGGCCATTACTGGGTCAACACCAAGCTCTTCAGCGATAAGCGCTGACAACTGAGCAACTTCGGTAGAATGGTTGATGATGTTTTGTCCGTAACTTGTACGGTATTTTAGACGACCAACAATAGAAACAAGTTTTGGATCAATGCCAGTGATACCAAGTTTGTACAAGACTTCTTCACCAGCTTTTTTGATATCTAGAGCCAATTCTTTTTTGGCTTCTAGAATGAATTCTTCAATTCTAGCAGGTTGGATACGACCATCTTTGATAAGTTTTTCTAGAGCAAGTTGACAAACACGACGACGGATAGGGGAGAATCCAGAGATAAGAATTACTCCAGGTGTATCGTCAATCACGAGTTCACAACCAGTCATTTTTTCAATAGTTTTGATATTTCTACCATCTTTGCCGATGATGCGTCCTTTCATTTCATCACTAGGGATAGTAACGGCTGTGGAGGTAGTTTCACTAGAGTGATCAGAAGCGCAACGTTGAATAGAGTTTATAATGATTTCACGGGCTTTGTTTTCGTAGGTTTCACTTTTATCATGTTCTACTTTTAGAACTCTACTGTATAGTTCTTCAGAAGCATCAGCTTCAACTTTTTTGAACAATACTTCTTTGGCTTCATCTACTGACAACTTAGCTACTTGTTCCAATTTTTCTGCAGTTTGAACTCGTAAATTTTCTATTTTTTCTTTTATTTTTTGGACTTCTTCTACTTTTTCTTGTAGATGAGTTTTTTTATCTTCAAACTCCATGAGCTTTTTATCAAACATGTTTTCACGTTGTTCTAGACGTCTTTGTATCTGAGTGATTTCACCACGTCTGTCGTTTTCTTCTTTTTTGGCTTCATCAATGATTTTGTTGGCTTTTTCTTTGGATTGAAGCAAAATTTCTTGTTCTTTTTGTTTAGCTTCAATTATCATTTTTTCAGCTTTAGCTTCTACAGAGTTAGCTTTGGCTTGGGCTGTTTGTTTGCGAATGAAATAGCCAAGACCTGCACCAATACCTAGACTGGCAAGGATCCCGACTGTTAATAGTACTTCGGACATAATATTAGTTTATTAGTTTATTAATAAATTTTAAATAAATTGGAGGAATGACAAGCACCAGATTGTCGCACCTGCGTGGAACAGACTTGCATCTGTTATTCCATATATAAAAAACAAAAAATCTCCCAACTACAGAGATTTTTCAACGCAAATTTGTTTAAACCTTTCGATTTAATCAATAGTGTAATTGTTGGTTATTTGAGGCATCCAACTGTTACATTGTGTGCGTGGCTCACAAAAATTTTGATATTTTTTTGGCTTAAAATAGCTATTTTTTACCTTTTGTTTAGGTGTTTTTGATTATTTTAAGCTATTACTTTTACAAGTAATTTTTTAGAAGAATGAATAGTTTTTGCAGTTTTTGAGATGTTTTCAAACATAATTTGATAATAAAAGCCTGATTTTTTGCTAAACTAACTTATAATTCTTATATCAACATTTTTGTCAATTTCTATAGTTTTTACTATT
>PFBU01000013.1:3856-7047 GCA_002773185.1 Candidatus Magasanikbacteria bacterium CG10_big_fil_rev_8_21_14_0_10_36_16
TTGTCAAATTGTTACATTACTTTCTTTATCTAACCAACAATTTAGCCATTTAACAATGTAACAATTCAAATTCAAGATTAAACTTCTTTAACTCCCTTAGCGTCATTTACAGAATATTCTCCAATCCTCGTTCTTCTCAGTTCAAGACAATAAGCTCCTGAGCCTAGCGCTTCGCCGATATCTTGAGCGAGTTGGCGGATGTAAGTTCCTGTAGAACATTTTATTTCTATTTTCAATTTTGGATATTTGTAGTCTAGAAGTTTGATATTATAAATTTCAATGTCTACCGCCTCTCTTTCTATCTCTATTCCTTGTCGGGCTAATTTGTATAGTCTTTGGCCTTTTACCCTTTTTGCAGAATGCATCGGTGGTGTTTGTTTTTGTTTGCCAAGAAAATTGTCTAAAACAGTTTGAACTTGTTCTAGAGTTATTTGTCCAGAAAAATTGGTTTTTTCAATTTTACCTTCTGGATCTTGTGTTGTGGATATTTCTCCAAGTTGTAAAATCGCTTCATAAGTTTTGTCCAGATTTTTGAACTCATCCAATCTTATAGTGGATTCTTTACCAACTCCTACAATGAGTAGTCCTGTGGCAAATGGGTCAAGTGTACCAGCATGACCAATCTTTTTGATCTTTAATTTGCCACGCAAAAAAGCCACCACGTCGTTGCTGGTCCACTGCGTTTCTTTGTCGATTAGTAAAAAATGTCCTTCCATAATATAATGGCTTACAAAGTTAAGGCCTACGAGGCTTTCATTAGTAATTTTTTAATTTTAAAATTGTTTGAAAATTGAAAATTGAAAATTGTAAATTTTGGCACAAACTTCGCTATTTCAAATAACTTATTTACTATGGTATAATATGTCAATATGAATGAAAAATCAAGTAAAACAATGGGTTGGGGTAGCACTAGTGATAATAATGGTATTGCTGAATTTTGGGATGCACGTCCTATTTTTTCAGTTAATTCAGAATTTAGTTTGGCTGACAAACTAAAATTGTTGTTTTTTCCAAAAAAAATTTTGTTGTACAGCTGGGTAGGAAAAGCTCTAAAGGACAAAAGAAAGGAAAATAAACAAACTGGTCAATTTTCTAAATTACGTATTTTGGATGTTGGCTGTGGCACAGGGGCCAGTGTAGTTGAAATGAAAAAAATGTGGGGTAAAGAAGTAGAAATCTATGGTGTGGATGTCATAAAAATGCAAATAGAGTTGGCCAAGAAGCGTGTCAGAGAATATGGAGTTTGGGCTAAGTTTGACTTTGCTGATGGTGATTTGTTGCCATACCAAAATAATTTTTTTGACGTGGTCTTTACTTCTGATGTTTTGGGTCATGTAAAAGACGTGCCAAATTGGTTGGAGGAATTGCAACGAGTGCTTGTACCTGGTGGTAGATTAGCGATGTTTAGTGAATCAAAATTGGGTAAGCATGCTTATATTAGAAATTATTTATACAAAAGAGGTTGCAATACGGATCCTCAGGCGGAGTTTCATATTTCACTTTATTCTAAAACTGAATTGAAAAAAATGTTAGATCAAAATGGTTTTGCAATAAAAAAAATGTATACAGCTTTTTGGCTTAGTTTTCTGGTTCATCCTGATGAATTTTATGTAGTTTTGCACAAACAAAAAGGATTTTTCTTTTTGAGAAATATCAATAAAGTGTTATATTGGATAAAGAAAAAAACACATCCAATATCTACTGCTTTGTTAGAATTTTATGGTCTCATTGAAATGTTAGTTTTGGGAAGATTTCTGGAAGTGCAAGGGTATATCGTACTAGCTAAAAAGAAGGAATAATTTTTTTGAGTTTGTCTTGTTTTAATAAATACGTTTTGTAAAAATACAATAGAGATAAAATGGAGATAATGTAGAGATAGTTTTTTTAAATAAATTATATTATCTCTATTGTATCTCTATCTTATCTCTTCATGTTTATCTAACAAGATAGGAAATAAAGTTTAATCAAACATACACAAACTTATCTCAATTTTACTTGTCCGCCTTGTCTGTCCGCCTTTGGTGGGGGAGGATCTCTATTTATCTCCGCATCTTTTTGGTGTAGAATATAGTTATTAGATAATCTTAATAAAATGTTATGTCCTATAATTTGTTAAACAAAACAGATTTCGAAAAATTTAAGAAAAATAATCCAAAAAATTTCAAGTATGATTTTGAAGGTGGTGGTTATTTGAAATTACAAGATTTGGAATTGGCTAATCTGCCTGGTATTGAAGTGGATAAACTAGACAAAATTGCTACACTGATGCGTGAGCTTATTTTTGCGACAGTTGAGGGTAGTCGTTCGGGGCATCCTGGTGGTTCTAGCGCCAAAGTTGAACAATTTCTTGGATTGGCACTTGGTGGTGTTCTAGCTTTTGATCCGCTCAACCCAAAGCATACTTGTCGTGATAGAGTAGTTTGGTCAGCTGGACATTGTACTCCAGGATTATACAGTGGACTTGCTTTGTTTTACGAAAGTTTGAAAAAAAGAAATATAAAATTTGATGCCAAAAAAATTCATGCCATTTTGGGGCAAGATTTGGCCAGATTTAGAAAAGGTGGTGGACTGCCTGGTCATGCCGAAAGTTATACACCATTGGCTGATATTTCTACTGGCCCATCTGGTCATGGTTTTTCCGTTGCGGGAGGTCTGGCTATCACACACAAATCAGCTAACACTGGTAGTAAAGTCTGGGTGTTTATGGGTGATGCTGAGAGCGAAGAGGGCATGACTTATGAAGCGCGCAATATTTTGCATACTGTTGGAGCGGACAATATGGTAGTTTCTCTTGATTACAATCATTTTGGGATTGATGGTGATATAGATGAAGTGTTGTCCAATAAATATATCAACAACTGGTCTGGACTTGGCTGGAATGTGATTGAAATAAATGGTCACAATATTTTGGAGTGTGTCTATGCTTATCGTCTGGCTGCACAAAAAGTTTTTGCTAATAATAATCCAACTGTCATTATTGCACACACCTGGAAAGGAAAAGAATATGGAAGTCTTGAAAATTCCAACAAATCACATGGTTCACAAGTAAAGCATGAAGAATATGTAGAAATTATCAATAAATTGGATATCAACAAAGAAACAATTATACCCGGAAAAGAAGGTAATATTTTGCCAGATATTCTGAGTATTTTGTCTGATTTGGATAATAGTTTGGCAACATATATAGTGGA
>PFBU01000013.1:7097-8495 GCA_002773185.1 Candidatus Magasanikbacteria bacterium CG10_big_fil_rev_8_21_14_0_10_36_16
TTCAATCAAGCGTCCAGCAAAATTACCAAAAGAATTAATTTTTGAAGCAGGAAGTAAAGTTGCCACGAGAAAAGCTAGTCAAGCATTTTTTGAATACCTCATGAAAGAAAGTGCTTTCTTTTGGGTGGGAGCAGGGGACTTGTCAGAGTCTGTTAAAACAGACAAAGCTGAAAATATTTTTGGTATAATAAATAAAAAAAATCCTTATGGTCGTGGTATTCGTTATGGCATTGCTGAACAAAATATGGGAATGATGGGAACTGGCATGACACTAGATAGATTGCCAGGAAATTTTGCGCCAGCTTCAGTCATCGGCACTTACGCTGCTTTTACCTCTATGATGTGCAATGGTATTCGTGTGGCGGTTATCAACAATCATATTTATCCAAAAAATAAAGGCTTTTTTATTGTGCTTGCTAGTCATGATGGTCCAGAAGTTGGTGAAGATGGTCCGACTCATCAAGGACTTTATTGGATGAGTATATTTACAGCTTATCCTGGGATAAAAGTTTACAAACCAACGGACGCTAACGAAACTATTGAAATGCTTTTTCATGCAATTAAAATTGGTGAACCTATAATTTTATCAGTATCTCGTCCAGATGTGCATGTACTAAGTCGTGGTAAAAATGCTTGTTGTGGACAATTTGTGTCACCAGCCAAAGAAGCTACCAACGGCGCTTATATTTTCAAAGATTACAAAAATAATGCTAAACAAAAAATGTGTGTAGCAGTTTCTGGTGCTATAGTTTTGAATAATCTTTTGCAAGTTTTACCAGAATTAGAAAATAAAAATTTAGATATAAAAGTCGTGGTAGTAATTTCACCAGAATTATTTTCAGATTTGAAAAAGAAAAATAAAAACAAAGCTGAAAGTATTTTCAATTCAGATGATAGAAAAGTTTGTGTCACACTCCATGCTGGTTGGAAAGGTTTTTTACGAGACTTCCTAGATAATGATTATTTTGATGAGCGTTCAATTGGTTTGGAAACTTATCTTGAAAGTGGTAATGTAGAAGAAGTTTATGAGATGGCGAAATTGACGAGTGAGGATATAAAAAAGAAATTGTTGGGTGTTAAGTTCTAGTTAAATAATCAAAAATCATAAACCCAAAATCCTAAATCTTTATAAATTGAAAATTTTATTTTTTATTTTTTTGTATAGAGATTATTGGATTATTTTTTACTGGTTAATTTTTACTTTTTTGGTAAACAAAAACAAGCTTCATATAGCTTGTTTTTGTTTTTTAAAAATAGGAGTGACAAGCGCCAGCTTGTCAATTTGTCGTCATACTCGACAAACTGTTGTTTGTCATTCCTATACTATTTTTTACGTGTCTGTCCCGCCCATATGATAATGTCATAGGGCTAGCAAAATAGAAATGTCATAGTTAAGTA
>PFBU01000039.1:0-1277 GCA_002773185.1 Candidatus Magasanikbacteria bacterium CG10_big_fil_rev_8_21_14_0_10_36_16
AAAGAATTACCCCAAGGCAAAGCCAAGAGAAATTTAGTGAATAAAAAAATATGAATTAATTCAATACAACTGTATAATAAAAATATTGACCAAAATCTCCTAGTGATAAACCAACCAATCCAGCCTTCTCAAATATATAACCAAAATCAGTATTTTTCCAATAACCCAAACTATATTTATTGCTCAAAGATTCTACTTTTAGAGGCATAGGGTGATTGGCAATAGCTATTGGTCCTGCCATTCTGGTCAATAGCTTTACCCTGATTATATCACCTGCATGTAATACAAAAATAAGATCTTCATTTTCAAGCTTTAAAATTTCTAATGTAGTATTAGGATCATTTTGTAACGTATTAGTTTCATCAAGATACCAACGTGTGTCAAATACACCGTGGTTATTATTATTCATCACAGTAACTTCACACTCTAATTCACACGATATCCTACCAAATTCTAAGCCAGCAGAATCAGAATCGCCTCTAACTCCATTTTTACCCCAAGATGAAGCAGACGATACCGGTTCCGTACTTGTTACCAATGTATAGTAACCAGAACCAGACCCTAATATTTCTTCATTATCCACATAAGCATAATCTTTGCCAGCACCAGCTTCTTGACAGCTACTTTCTGTGCTATAGTATACTCGTGCCCCACAGTTTGGATCTTGACCATTGTTTATAGGGTCAGAAGTAACACACTGCTTATCAAAATTCAGGCACCAATATTTTCTAGGTTCTCTGACAAGCATATTAGTGTTGAGTACTTGGTTGTTAGTATTGTTTGTTTCATCTAGTTCAGAAATATCGTTTGTAGTGTCCCATGTATAAAGAATTCCAAATTTATCATTGACATATTCATAAGGTACAGCAAACCAATAAGTGATTGCGACTGTCTGTCCAGGTCTTAATTTATAATTCTTAATAGCTATGTCAAAAGAACCATCTTCAGATTTTAAATTTGTATAACCTTCTTCAACGTTAGCAAAAGTACGATTATCAACTTTTATATTTTTTACGGGGACATCAAGCCTGTTGCCTAATTGTATATTTAAAACAAAAGGCTCTGTTATAGAAGATCTTCCAGAGTTCTTTAGAGTAAGAATAAATTTATTCAATTTACCATCTATCTTTTTTACTGAACTTACAAATGATAAATCTGGTTTAGCAACTGTAATACCCAGGCTATTTGCCTTCAAACCAGCAAAACCTGCTGCTAAAGCTGCTAAGCCTAGAAAACCAACAGCAATTGCCATTTTGGTTTTGGAAGCTGATTTGACT
>PFBU01000039.1:1304-2074 GCA_002773185.1 Candidatus Magasanikbacteria bacterium CG10_big_fil_rev_8_21_14_0_10_36_16
ACAAAAAACTCCCCGACTATGAGGAGTTTTTGAATTTCTTTACTTTTATTTATAATTTGTTACAAGCAATACGGCACAAATCATAATAAAAAAATTATAAATTTATATCTTTAGTCAACTCGTTATTATCTTCCTAAGAGCTGAAGTTTACAATAAACATAATATATTGTTAATACTATTCATGTTAGTGGTCGTACAGCCGACGCCTTGATTACTACATCCTTGATATACGCTTGAAAATTTATTGAAACACACCGAATCGAAGTTTGCAGCGCCTTGTTTACAAATATCAAAATATTGGGCAGACACAGGACTGGACTTGAGAGTTGTACAATCAACAGAAGTAACACTAGCCTCAAGAATATTATTGTCTTCCTTTGTTTCATTCACCAGGTTTCTCTTATCAATCGTTACCCGAACTGATTTGATAGCTTGGTATGAAGAAACAGAAGGGTAGGCAAGAGTATATTCAGTTTCTGTACTTGGCTCCATAGCTTTGAGTGTGACTATGTTACTATTTGAAGGTGAACCATCAGCTTTAAGCCAAACAATGAAGACGCCTTCTTGTCCTTGTGCCACTTCAGGAGAAGCAACTGATGAAAAATTACGTATTTTAAATTTGACCATTCGTGTGACATCATCAAATCCAATCGTACCAAAATCTAAATCAGGCAAAGAGGCTGTACTTGATACATTTGAGTCTGTACAAGTATTAGTGGTTGTAATCACCTCACAAACTCCAGTAGAAAGACATTTACCAGTAGAAAATG
>PFBU01000039.1:2089-2751 GCA_002773185.1 Candidatus Magasanikbacteria bacterium CG10_big_fil_rev_8_21_14_0_10_36_16
CCTACACCACAGTCATTACTAGACTGACAATTTATCTCACCTGTTACAGGATTATAACCATAACCATAAGATGGTTGATTTGGCTCACCAGTTACAGGGTTGTAACCATAACCATAGAAATAAGCAGTATCCTTGATAAAACCAGCTTGAGCAATATTGAATTTTCCTTTATACATGTTATTCAATTCATTTGATTCTGGTACAACATTAGTAGTGTCCAAAGTATAAGTCAAAGGTAGAAAATCTGAATTATAATCACTAGGTATTACAAACCAATAGGTTATAGTAGTTTTTTGGTTGCGTCCCAATCTATAATTTGTAACCAAAATATCAAACGAACCATTGTCTGACTCCAAATTTTCATAACCTTCTTTGGTTTGGTCTGACAAAACTTTTATTTTTCTAACAACATTTACTCCATCGCCTAATTTTATATTTAATATAAAAGGACTCCTAACATCCGACCCTCCTACGTTTTTCAATGTTACAGAAAATTTATTTAGACCTCCATCTGCAGCTGTGGTGGACATAAAATGAATCAGATCCGGCCTCAAAACGCTTCCTCTCAAACCAGCAAAACCTGCTGCTAAAGCTGCTAAGCCTAGAAAACCAACAGCAATTGCCATTTTGGTTTTGGAAGCTGATTTGACTTGAACTTGTGT
>PFBU01000039.1:2762-6218 GCA_002773185.1 Candidatus Magasanikbacteria bacterium CG10_big_fil_rev_8_21_14_0_10_36_16
AACATAAGACAAAATCATTACTTATACACAGTTACTCCAAATTACACTGCCACAAAAAAATATCCAGGTGTTGACACATATCATTTTCTTTCAAAATATTAGAAAAATAATTAAACTTTTCCCCGACATAAACATAAATAGTTTTTGTATTATAGACCCTCAACAAATCTTTTATTTTTTCTTGGCTATTAGAATACCAAAAAATATTCCAATCACCTATACTCCATTTATCATTTTCAAAAAGACCAGGGGCAATAACACGCGCATTAGTAAACCCATAAAGCCAAGGTCCATAGTTGGAACTGACAGTCAATAAATAGCTTCCTGGCGTAATATCATAATCTATAAAATCTAGAGCTGAAAAATCATTTTCTGAAATTAATGTTTGCTTATTGGAGACATAACCAAACAACAAAAACGATAATAATACTGTATAAATAATTAAAAAAACAAACCAAACAAACTTCCAAACTTTCTTTTTATCAAGAAAAAACTGAGAAACTTCAGTTAGCCCAAGACTAGCAAAAAAGATAATAGCTACATCCACAAATACAAAGACTCTCTTATAAAACAAAACTTGTAAAATTAATAAGGCTAGAGAAACTATAGTAAAAACTGTAAACAGAATTTGTTTTTTCCAAAATTTACAAAAACCCCAAATAGACAAAGGTAAATAAAAAATTACTTGCCTCCAAAAAAAATCATTACTTATAAATTGACCACTAAATTCATTCATTGTTCCACTAGATTTGAAAGTAAAACCATTCTCTCCAAAAGCCGTTACTAGATAGAGTTGCCATTCTCGAAAATTGATAAGTAAAACCAAAAACAAAGACAACACACCACTAATCCAAATAAATCTTCTTTTTTCTTTATCAAAAAAAGAATAAAAAAGACCGCACAAAACTACAAAAAAATAAGAAATAGGATGGATAGTACCAATAACAACTAAACTCAAAGAAACCCAATATGATTTATACTTCAATAAAATAAAAGAAATAAATATAAGAAATAAAGCTAAAAAATTACGATAATAATACCACCAATAAAACTCAAATTGAACAATGGAGATACTATACAAAAACATGGCGACAAGTGCTGTATATTTATTGTTGGTAAATAATTTGACTACAAAAAAGAAGGACAACAAAATACCAACACTAATCAAAATATACAAATCATACATGATAAAATGTACTGAAAAACCTAGTGACCTAAACAAATTACTAAAATAAGAGAAACCAAACGGCACTAAAGTCTTGTCACCAAAACGTTCAAAATAACCTATAATATAATGACGATAAATTCCAGTATCATAACCAAAAGCTATCTGTCCATATTTGATATACATCAAAACACGAGTAAATACGTAAAATAATACTATAAGAAAAAATACTATATTATAAACAATTTTTTTCTTCAAAAAATCAAACATATCAAAAAACTGGAATTTCATAATGTCTCATATCAACTTTATTATTAGTTTTATAAATACTCACTTGTTCAAATTGAATATAAGTATTATCTATATCAATATTATTTTTTAGACAATAATGTTTAGCTACCAAAAACAAAGCTGACATTTTCTTTTTTCCAACTGACCTCTCGGCGCTGGCATCTTGATTACTTCTAGTCTTTACTTCCACAAAACACAAAGTTTTTTGATTTTTGTTTTTGGTGTGCCAAGCGACAATATCTATCTCGCCTTTTTTGGCTAAACTATAATTTCTAGCAATTATACTATAATTTTTGTTAATTAAAAAATGGGTAGCTTCATCTTCTCCCCATTTTCCTAATTCTTGTTTTTTTGTCAATGACATAAAAAATCTCAAAAATTCTTGTAGAGAAATAAACCACGATGATAATTGCCAATAGCTATATCTTCTTGTACAAAAAAATTATGTTTACGAGCCCAAGCTACAATTTTGTCAAAATTAACCATATTTTCTATTTTTGGTCCTATGCCTGGCAAATTATTTTGCCAATCAGCCACCACAATTCTACCCTTATCTTTGAGCAAACGACCACCCTCGTCCAGCACTCCTGCATAATCAGAAAAATGAAACAAGACATTGATATAAAAAACAATGTCCACGGTTTTGGGGGCAATAGCCACACCATTTTTTTGGCCAATGTCACCCCAAATAGTTTCCACGTTATGTATGGCTTCTATAGTAGCTCTCCGACGAATTGATTCTAAGACATCTTTCAAAATGTCAACAGCATAAACAACCCCTTTTTCACCCACGGTCTTGGCAGCAGGAAAAACTATATGACCAGTACGTCCACAACCAGAATCCACCACATGCATACCTTCATGTACTTGGGATTTATCCAAGAGTGTTGCGGAATCAATTAGATTGTTGCCAGAATGATAGGACATATTATAAAAAATTACAAAATCCAAATTACAAACTACAAATTACTTTAAAAACTTTATAAACTTTCAACTTTATAACTAAAGTTTATATTCCAAACAATCTCCCAAACACTTTGACTATCACACTACCCAACAAGCCAGTCATACCCATCAAAGAAAGAATGATAGCGACAATACCCAAAATCTTGTACATGAGTCTAGTACCTCCACCACCAAGGTGTTCTTCAGCCCATTCACTATGACCAAAATTTTCTACAAACCAGTCAGTCTTGATGACCATGACAGCACCCAAAGCGATAATCAAAATTCCCCAAACATAATTCATAACAAAAAAATTAAAAATTAAACTAACTCTTTTAACTTACCTTGCAAATGCAACTTATAAACATCATCAAAACCACCCAAGAATTTGTCGCCAGCAAAAATCATAGGGACTGTTAACCAACCACCAGCATTTTTACTGGCTTCATTACGAGCCTGAGTATTTTCCGTCACATCAATTTCTTCAAATGGCAAATCCAAACTTTTGAAAAATTCTTTAGCTTTTTTGCAATAGTGACAATAATTTGTGGTATAAATTTTCAACATAAAATTATTTTAACAAGCTATAATCCAAATTGATAGGTTGATCTTGTGCAAATTCTTCACCACCTTCATTATAACTCAAATAACTATAAGTAACCACATTATTTTCATCCCAAGCTAATCTGAACATTGTGGTGTTATCTCCCAAATGAACAGGCTTGGATTGCACCAACTTGTTGCCATTTGTATCAAAAATAGAAACAAAAGTAGAAGTATAATCTCCAGCGCTATTTCTTTCGTGTTCAACCATAGTCACGTACTTGCTATCACCAGACCAAAATGGTACTTCACTAGCGCAAGAATCCCCACAAAATAGTAAAGAATTCGTCAACACACTTTTGTAACTATTGTCATAAATATTATAAATAATCAAATTTTGTGCTACACCGTCAGCCATAGTAAAGGCCAAATATTTTCCATCTGGTGACCACCAATACAAACCACGACTTTTTTCTTTATCAGTTTGATTTGCCAACAAAATTTTGTGTAAA
>PFBU01000028.1:0-3530 GCA_002773185.1 Candidatus Magasanikbacteria bacterium CG10_big_fil_rev_8_21_14_0_10_36_16
TCATAAGTATAAGGAGGGCCTGGCCAACTGTTTTGTTTGACATAACCAAGACCAGTATATTTGACAACCTCACTAGGTTCTCCTAGATTCAAAGTCACTTTAGCTTCAGAGATAGTGTCTTGCGCACTATCGCGCACTATCATTGATAAAGAAGACCCAGTACTAGTGGCTACTACCAGACTAATTGTTTGACTAGAGTTGGCCAAAATATTGAAAGGTAAACTAGGTGAAGAACCCACAAGATTGTAAGTACCACCATTTACCACAAAATTATAGTTACCCCAATGCAAATCATTGAAATTATGTTCCCCACTACCATCAGTACTAACATCATTAACTGAAAAAGATGATACATCTGGATTGTTGGCTACTATAGCCCCACCAGTCACACTCAAACTAACATTTGGTACCGGCATACACGCAGTATTCAAAGTTTTTACCAATATATTTGAGGGTGTATCAATCTGAAAATAAACATTGGTAAGTTGTTGATCATTGACAGTAGCATATTCATTCACTGGTGTGGCCCCACCAAAATCTGTTGACGAAGAAGTCTGATCATCGGTCAAACCAACTTTATCAACTGTAATCTTGTAGCACTTATAGCAAGCAGGTAAATCAGGAATCCTTAACAAACCATAATTGTCAGTAGTATCATCCACAATTTTGTTATTACCAGTCAGATGAACATTGGCACTTTTTACAGGATTATTATTTGAATCTTTAACATTTACAAACAATGCCCCAGAATTGGCAGTATTTTCTGGAAAAGAATCCCCCAAGTAAGTAGAAATAGACAACGGTACAGCTTGTTGACAATTTGCACAAGTCACTTCCAAAAATACTAATTTATAATCATTGGGATGGATGTCAGTACCCGTGTCAATAGTACCGTCGGAAGGATCATCTATATTTCTTACACTCCTTGTTACTAAAAAATCTATACCATTACGAGTAACAACCACATTCCTTGACAAAACACCTTCCGGTGTAGAAGACACAACCCCCACATCAGCAAACTTCATATTTCTGATTATTTCTACCTGTTCATTCAAAACAGCAGTTTCAATTATCTGGATTCTAGAACTATAAACAACTTTGTAAATATATTGGATACTAGTATAGATAGCCGAAGCAAAAATCACAAAAATACCAATAGAAATAATCGTTTCAAGTAAGCTAAAGGCTTTTTTGCTTTTGTATTTTTCTGACAGGCTTTGCATATTTTAAGAAGAAATTTCTGCTAATAAATTTTCTACCAAATTTCTAGCTTTTTCTTTTAATTCATCAGTCAAAATAATACCTTGTGATTCGGCCATTTGGTTGGCATGAGCCACGATCAATTCTTCCTTTATTTTAAACAACTCATCAGTATGCCCTGCAATTTTTTTCTTCAATTTTTCAATAGACTTTTTATCTTGCTCCACAGAAGAAATACTATCACCATCATTTGTTGCCAACTGCAATTGGGCACGCAAAGCTTTGATAGCTTGCAAAACTTGATTGACATTGAGCATGATATTTTGAATTTGTTGTTTACTAGATTTTACTTCCTTTACCAACAACTCAGCCCTCTCTCGAGTAGCAGCTGCTTTGGCTTCTGGCGTCATTTCTTTATTTTTTTCAACTTCCTTGGTGCTTTCAATATTTGGCAATCTTTCATTTGAATTAATTTTCTTTTCAAAAGTTTCCATAGAAAAAAACAAAAATCTTTATAAATATAATTTGACTTAATTATACAGCAAAGGAGACACAAAAACAAATATAATAACTAAATATTTCATTACCTAATCACTCAGTCGATACACAACATAAACCCTTTGTTATAATTTCAAATAACAACCTGCCTGCCGGCAGGCAAGAATACAAATACCAAATCAAATCCAAACTATTAATGTCAAAATTTTTCATTTGATAATTTGTAATTTCTAACTCAGTATTTATCATATTTTTTACAAAAACCCCACCTGTCGCGACAGGTGGGGTAATCTATGTAATCAATGTAATCAATGTTTTTTATTTAGGTACAAAAGCTAGTAAACCAGCAATGCGTGATTGTTTGATAGCTGTTGATACTTTACGTTGGTGCAAAGCACACAAACCACTACGTCTACGAGGTTGGATCTTCATATATGAAGAAGTAAAACGACGTAAAGTTTCATTATCTTTGTAATCAATATGTTTTTCTTTGTTAACACAAAAAAAACATTGTTTTTCTTTTTTTGGACTACTATTTTGACTATTTTGTTTTAGCATAATTTATTTAACTCTTATTTAGAATGGGATATCTTCTACTTTGATTTCGTCAGACGAATTGTCATTGGTATCAGCAGGAAAAGGTGTATCTCCACTAGATGAACCAGAGGTAGTAGAACCACTATGAGCAGCACCACCATCAAGCATTATCATATTATCAGCAACTATTTCTGTGCGATATCTTTTGACACCGTCTTGTCCTGTCCAGTCACGAGTTTCTAGGCGACCTTCCATATAGACACGACGTCCTTTACTTAGATATTGACCAGCTATTTCAGCCAATTTACTCCACAATACAATATTGTGAAATTCTACTTTTTCCTGACGCACACCAGACTTATCTGTCCAGACACGGTTGGTAGCTAAGCCAATATTGGCTACACTTTGTCCTGAAGGAGTAGTTTTTACTTCAGGATCTCTAGTTAAACGTCCGATAATGGTTGCTCTGTTGAGGTCCATATGATTTTTGATTAAAGATAAGTTAAAAATTTATTAACTAATTTCTTTAGTCCCGATTTTATCGGGATTAAACTTTATCCATATCATCTTGAAGTATCTCATCCAATTTTTTATCTATTTCTTCAACACTAATTGTAGTTTTTTTAGCTGTTTTTGGAACTTCTTTTACTTCTTCCGCTACAATGTTTTCAATTTTTTCTTCAGGTTTTACCTCTTCTTTCACTTCTGTAGAAACTTCTACTTTTGGAGCTTCTTCAATTTTTCTTTCTGTTTCACGATGTCTAGCACGACCTCTTTCTTCACGTTCTGGTTTTGGAGGGGCACTTGGAGCTGTAGGGTCTAAAGCCAATTTGTAGTGTATGGTATCATTTGGATCACAAATAGCAATACTAATACGCAACATTTTGTCCAAAAGACGAACGTCTTTTTCTAATTGGTTGATTTTTTCTGTTTCCAAATTGAATCTAAACAATTGAAAATATCCATAACGGATATGTTTGATAGGATAAGCCAAACGACTTTTTCCCATGTCTTCCACAGTCACATTTTCTGGATTGTGTTTGACAACAATTTGAGAGACTGCCTCTACACTAGATTTTATTTCTTCTTCAGTCATGGTTCCTGGTAGGACACACAACATTTCGTAATATTTCATAGATATTTTTTGTTTTGCAAGCCCTGATCTTCTTTCACTAAACAAGCAACTTTTGAACCAAGTTCGACAATTTGGCAAAAATTACAAAGCTTCTCACAAGGCAATTAATGTTTATTATTACAAAACACCAAAGGTGCAAACACTATAACAACAATTAGCA
>PFBU01000028.1:3550-3899 GCA_002773185.1 Candidatus Magasanikbacteria bacterium CG10_big_fil_rev_8_21_14_0_10_36_16
GGCGGATTAATTTGATTTAATTATAACATTTTTTAAGTTCTATGGGAAACATTTAAATAGTGTTATATAATTTATAATTTTATGCCAAAATCAAAATAAACAAATATTAACAATCTTCCAATACAATATGACCTATGACACAAACAAAAAGTATGTTATAATCATTACACACTCTAAACAAAAAATATGCTCTCCAAATCTCTACTAGAAAATATCCTAAAAAACTATTTCAAAATAGATGCTGAAAAAATAAAACAATACAGTCTGACAGCCAAAGAGAGAAAAATGTCTTTGGAAGAATACCTAATTGTTGAAAATATCATAACAGAGGATGGTCTCTACAAATTCT
>PFBU01000068.1:0-661 GCA_002773185.1 Candidatus Magasanikbacteria bacterium CG10_big_fil_rev_8_21_14_0_10_36_16
GGAATATTTATAAAAAGTGAAGTAACCTATACAAACTAAAAAAACCATCTGCGAAAGTAGCGCAAACCGAAGTGGTTTGAATTCTCTACTTCTCAAGATAGTCTTCAAGTTTGTCCAAACATTATTTCGTCCCTTGAAGTACCAAGGTGTTAACAAACGCAAAAGCCAAACAGGAAAAAGAAAAAAGTTTTTGAAATAATTGATGATTATTTGTTTTTTCAAATATATAGATTGTTTCCTTTCCTCAGTAAACTTTTTATTGTATTGTAGATTGTCATTAGAATTAAATAAACCACGCCAAATCCAATAAGTATGAAACTTTTCATCAGTCACATACCAAGCATTATTTTTTTCTGTGGTTTTATTTACTTCATCAAAAGCCATATCCTATACTTTGCAAATAAAAAAATTCATTATTTATACTATAGCATATAATTTACGAAAATAATACATATTTGTGTATAAATGTTTCAAAACAAAAATCACTGACTTTTAGCTCAGTGATTTTGTTTAATCCACCACCGCCGAATCGGCAGGCAAACAAGGTTAAAAAATTATATTCTTTGCTCAACAATCTTAGATTGTTCTCGCATATCATGGTGAGTATCAGTCTCATCAACTATTTCCATCTTGAGAATTTCTTCTATCAAATCTTCCATAG
>PFBU01000068.1:704-4172 GCA_002773185.1 Candidatus Magasanikbacteria bacterium CG10_big_fil_rev_8_21_14_0_10_36_16
AATGACTTTTTCTAGTGATAAATTGATTGAGGAGATTGTCCAATTTTTTGTATTCTGATACCTCAAAAATTTTTTCTTCAGAATAGACATCACTAACCAACTTATTATCACCCAGATTGATAAGCGACTTCACATTCAAGACTCCTACTATATTGTTTTTTTCTTTGCGATAAACAGGAATACGAGAAAAACCAGAATATCTTATTTCATTCAAAACATTTTCACTCAATAAGACTGATTCTTCCAGTGAAAAAACTACATTTTTTGGAGTCATAATTTCTTTGACACGTTTATCAGAAAAGGAAAGCGCACCGAGCAATATTTTTTCTTCATCGCCATCTATTTCTGAATCCTCAGAATCTTCATGAATTTTTATCATCTCTTTCATTTCACGCTTAGACCAAATTGTTTCTTCTTCTTCACCTAAGACTACATCCAAAATTTTGGACAAAGGCCAGGCTAATGGATAAAAAATAAAAATAAAAAACTTAACCAAGGGTACCAGAATTGAACCAAGTTTGAGGGCGTGGCGATAAAAAATTGCTTGCGGCACTATTTCACCAAAAATAACAATCAAAGCAGTAGAAAATACCACAGCAATTGTGCCAGAAAAAATTGAACTCAAAAAAACAGACAAAATAGAGTTCACCAAAACATTACCCATCAACATAGTAACAAGTAACAAATTACCATTTTTTCTAACTGCATATATTTTTTGAGCTTTTTTATTACCAGCTTTTACTTTACTTTCCAATTCAGTCTTTTTGAGACCTAAAAATCCAATCGTAATGGCTGAGAAGAAAGCAGAAAGTAAAATAGAAATTGTGATTATTAAATATGACATAAGTTATTCACAGACAAAGACGCCAAAAAGCGTCTTTGTCTAAATTTAAATTTTTATAAACTAAACTTTTGGTAATTCATCATCATGATGTACACCTTTGCCAACTATTTCCACAAACCTTTCTTCTTCCACTGTTTCATCTTTGACAAGTACTTCTACCAGCTTGTCCATTTGAGCACGATGTTCATCAATAATTCTTTCAGCGGTTTTTTTGGCTTCCAACAAAATTCTATCGATTTCAGAATCAATCATTTCTGCTATTTTTTCACTATAATTTTTTTTGTCATGGATTTCTTGAGCTAAGAAAATCATCTCTTCATTTTCAGCATACTGACGGGGCCCAAGTTTATCACTCATACCATAGCGAAGTACCATTGAGCGAGCAACTGAAGTAGCTTTTTTCAAATCACTAGAAGGACCAGTAGAAAGCATATCATCACCATAAATAAGTTTTTCAGTCACATAACCTCCGAGCATCATGGCCAAATCATTTTCAAATTTTATTTTGGTATTGTAGTGCACATCTTTGTCAGGCATAGAAAGTGTGTAACCACCTGCCATACCACGACCAATAATAGAAACTTTGCGAACACGATCACAATGTGGCAAGAAGTGACCTACAATTGCGTGTCCAGCCTCATGATAAGCT
Organism: Candidatus Magasanikbacteria bacterium CG10_big_fil_rev_8_21_14_0_10_36_16; assembly: GCA_002773185.1. GTDB lineage: Bacteria > Patescibacteriota > Patescibacteriia > Magasanikbacterales > UBA922 > UBA1557. Next base: position 2,198 of record PFBU01000068.1, read on the forward strand.
GTCATCTCACGATCTTTTTCAGTCATTACACGATTTTTCTTTTCAGGTCCTAGTATTACTTTTTCAATACTTTCTAACACATCTATTTCTTCTACTTGTTTTTGTTTTTTTCTCACAGCTAAAATAGCTGCTTCGTTCAACAAATTTTCCAAATCAGCACCTGAAAAACCAGGAGTACGTTCGGCAATTTTACGAAGAGAGACTTCTTTGACAAGAGGTTTGTTTTTGGCGTGAACAACCAAAATTTCTTCTCTATCATTGATATCTGGCAAGTCTATGACAATACGACGATCAAAACGACCAGGACGAAGCAAAGCCGGATCAAGAACATCAGGACGATTGGTAGCAGCAACGACGATAACGCCAAGATTTGGATCGAAACCATCCATCTCTACTAGAATTTGGTTCAAGGTTTGTTCTCTTTCATCATGACTTCCACCAAGACCAGAACCACGTTTGCGACCAACGGCGTCGATTTCGTCGATGAAAATAATAGCCGGAGCGACTTTCTTCGCTTTGTTGAAAAGATCACGGACACGAGAAGCACCAACACCTACAAACATTTCTACGAATTCAGAACCAGAAATATGGAAAAATGGTACGCCCGCTTCACCAGCAATAGACTTGGCAAGTAAAGTTTTACCAGTACCAGGAGATCCCATAAGAAGTAAACCCTTTGGAATTTTGGCTCCCATGTCGGTAAATTTCTTTGGATCTTTTAGAAAATCCACTATTTCCATCAATTCTTCTTTGGCTTCTTTGGCACCAGCTACATCTTTGAAAGTCTTTTTGTTTTTGTCATCTGGCTTGGCTTCTTTAGCACTACTTTGACCAAAGCCCATAGCTTTGTTGTTGACACCTCTTACTTGACGAGTAAAGAAAAAAATAAGTACTCCAAAAAGTAATAAAGGTATAATCCAAGGAGCCAATACACTGACCCAAAATTGCCAACCTGTTTGATCTTTGACAGAAACATCTACTTGAGCAAGTTTTTCTGGAGCTACTCCATAATTGCTCATAAGTTCAGAAAAAGATTGACCAGCTTCCTTTTTTATTTCCAATTGTTTAGCATTTTCATCTTTCAGGGTGACATACAAGTAGTCACCTTTGACTTCTATACTCTTTACACTTTCGTTATCAATATCTTGTACCAAAGTATTAATACTAGCTGTTTCTGGTTTATTACTACCAAAATTAGCTGTACTTAGCACAGCTGTCACCAAAAGTAAGACACCAAAAACGATTAAAAAGTTTTTTATTAGGGTTTTCATAGATTTATGATTAAACGCGGAGATTCTCTGACTTTTACGCAGATTCGCACGCATATTTAGTAGGTTAGATTATATGGTAAATGGGATGATTTGTCAATGTGTGGGTGAAAGTGCTAAGTCCATAAAGTCAAAAGTCTGTAAAGTCATAAAATATTTGCTAATTTTGGAGATTATTGTGTATAATATAGACAATTAAAACAATTTTATTTAAAAAAATTTATTTATACAGCTGGTTGTCGTATGATCTAAAAAATGATAAAATAGCATTATAAAATAATATGACAGAAACAGAGGGAATACTACAACTTCAAAACTTTTTTGGTATTAATCCTATTTATTCTAGGACTGTTTATGATTTGGCTGATAAAAATAATTTGATAGAAGATGCCACTAAAATAATAAGTCAGAAACCAAAACCATTTGTAAAATGGGTTGGAGGAAAAAGACAATTATTAAAACAATTCAAAGAATTAGGACTTTATCCTCCAGAAGGTTTCAATCCAAACAAAGCGACCTATTTTGAACCATTCGTCGGTGGTGGTGCGGTATTTTTAGACTTGTTACCACAAAAAGCCGTTCTTTCTGATATGAACCAGGAATTGATAATCACTTATAACGTCATAAAAAATGATGTAAAAAGTCTTATAAAAAGTCTAAAAAAATACAAATACGACAAAGAATTTTTTCTAAAAATTCGTGCTCAA
>PFBU01000040.1:0-752 GCA_002773185.1 Candidatus Magasanikbacteria bacterium CG10_big_fil_rev_8_21_14_0_10_36_16
ATTGTTTTAAACTTACTATTTATACCTCATTTTGGGGCTGTAGGAGCCTCGCTGGCTGCTTTACTAGCTAATGTCGGACTATCTATCCTCGGTCTGATTTTTATAGCCAAATTCCACAAGTTTGATTTCAATTTTTTGAACAAAGTATTTATTCAGCTTTTACTAACTATTTTGGTAATGTATATTGTAACTTTATTTGCAGACAAATATTTTGGTTTTGTAATAGCTTTTGTAGTTGGCAGTATTACGTATACTATTATGTTATTTATGACTAAAACAGTTACCAAAAATCAAATTTTGGAAATGATGAGATTAACGACAAAGTAAACCGTGTAAAACAGTTTAAACACAATATTTTGTTATGTAAATTATATTTTATAAATTGCTAAATTGTCACATTGTTACATTACTTTCTTTATCTAAACAACAATTTTACAATGAAACAATTGATTTAAAAAATAAACATCTATAGATTTATTATAAATACTAAAGAATTTGTATATGAAGAAAGTATTAATTATCACTTTAGAATTTCCACCACAAATTGGAGGTATCGCCACTTACGTTGATCAATTTGCTAGCGCTATTAATTCTGAAAAGACTGTAGTCTTGGCTCCAATGTATAAAGACAAAAAAGCTGTGGAGGAATTTGACAAAAAAAGAGAATACAAAATAATACGTAAAAATTTATTATATCCAAAATTTATTTGGCCACGTTGGTTCAAGATGTTTTGGCAAGTTAAAAAAATTGT
>PFBU01000040.1:770-4216 GCA_002773185.1 Candidatus Magasanikbacteria bacterium CG10_big_fil_rev_8_21_14_0_10_36_16
AGTTAAAAAAATTGTCAAACAAGAAAAAATAGAACTTATTTTAATCAATCATGTTTTGCCGGTTGGTTATATTGGTAGCTTGATAAAAAAATTTTTCAAAATTCCTTTCATTATTCTTTCACACGGGACAGATATTACTTATGCGACTGGGTCTGATTGGAAGAAAAAAAGATTAAGTAAAGTAATTTTGCAAACTGAACAAATAGTTTTTAATAGTGAATCTTTGATGAGGCGTTTCTTAGGAAAAATGCCTGAGTTTAGTAATAAATATTTGGTAGTTTATCCTTGTCCTGACCCTGATTTTTTACTTCCACCACCGCAAGAAGAAATGGATATTTTGCGCGAAAAGTTGGCTTTGCAAGGCAAAAAAGTTATTTTGTCAGTAGCTCGTATGGAAGATGGTAAGGGTTATCCACATTTAGTACGAGTTTTGCCAAAAATTTTGGAAAAAGAGCCACACACTGTCTGGGTAATTGTCGGGGATGGGCCAAAAAGAGAACAAGTGATAAAAGGTATTCAAGCTCGTTCGTTGCAAAATGTTGTACGCTATATTGGCAATGTGCCACATGACGAAATAAAAAAATATTATTATTTGGCAGATTTGTTTGTTTTACTTACTCATCCTGATGAAGGTAGAGAAGAGGGTCTTGGTTTGGTTTTTTTAGAGGCTGAAAGCTGTGGTTTACCAGTAGTGGCTGGTAAAAGTGGGGGAGTAGAAGAGGCGGTCTTGCAGGCACAAACTGGAATTGTAATAGATATTAGACAAAATGCTTTGTCTATAGACGAAACAATTGTAGAAATGTTGAAAAACAAAGATTATGCTTTGTCTTTAGCAAAAAATGCCAAAGAAAGAATCATTGCTGAGTTTCATTGGGATAATCAATTGAAAAAACTTTTACCTTGGTTAGGAACTTTGAAATAAAGTCTTATTTATATAATATTTTATATGAAAGATATAAAATTAAAAGAACAAGAAAGAATATTGAATCAAGTCTTACAATATGGTCTGACTAGGATTTGGTATTATTTATTGGGTATTTTGTTTTTGTTTACAGCCGCCTTTTTTATGTTTTGGTTTTTTTTGCATGATTGGTGGGGGGTGACTATATTTGCTATTTTGCTATTTTTAGGTTTTTTTGTTATTTTTAGAAATTACTATTTGTGGAAGAAGAATGTCTTCTATGTAACCACGCACCGTCTGATAGATGTAGAACAAAGAGGCTTTTTTGAAAGAATTGTGTCCGAAATTCCGTATGATCAAATAGAGGATGTCCACGGAAAAATTAGTGGGGTGTTTGGGATGATACTAAAATTTGGTGTTGTCTCTATTCAGACAGGGGCGGGAAAAGTAAAAATAGTTTTGAATAGTATCAAACGACCTTTACAATTACAGCAACAAATAAACGAATTGCGAGAACGTTATTTGAGTAAGTATAATTATGATTTTAGTGGAGATGTTGCTTCGGCTATTATTGATAAATTGTATGAACTAGAATTACCTGACCTTTACGAAGTAAAAAAAATTCTTGATAACAGGATAAGTAAATTAGGCAAGTAATTTTGTTATTCCCGTTGTGTTTTTTTTGTGTTATAATATAGATTAATCTTTATTTATTCTAAATTTTCATGGTTGCTAAAAATACAGAAAAGGTAGGAATTAAAAAGCGTTTTTTTAACTCTCGCTTGTTTTTGTTTATTATGCTTGGGTTGGCTGTAGTAGTGGCGGTGGGTTATGCCAGGGCTTATTATCAAGATTATAAAATCAAACAAGAAATAAAAAGTTTACAAGATGATGTGTCATCATTACAAAAGAAAAAAATAAATACTATTGATATATTAAAATATGTATCAAGTAGTGCTTATATAGAAGACCAAGCGAGAACTGAATTGAATATGAAAAAACCTGGTGAAAACGTAGTTTTTATCAACGGTGCTGGAGTCAATGAAAAAAGTAGTACTGCGGTTGATACTAATACTGACAGTGGACAAGTTATTTCAAATAGGTTAAAATGGTTATATTATTTTATTCATAAACCTCTTATCAAAGGGGAATAATTAGTAGATATTATGTCAGAAGAACAAAAAATGACTCCAGAAAAGGCTCTACATAGTGAGGAAGTGTCAGATGCCAAACCTGGTGAAGATAAACCAAACGTCAATAAAAAAACTAACCCGATGATGATGGTTTTGGGTGGTTTTGTGGTTGCTTTGGTAGTAGGATTTTTGATTTTTTATGGAGTAGCTGTAGCTCAGGTGAAAAATTTGTCTAGAACTAATTTCACTATGAAATCAGCCAGTTTGCTTCATTTGCCAATTGCGAGTATCAATGGTCAGAAAATTTTATATACTGATTATGTTGACAACTTACAAGCTATGGAAAAATTTTATAAGACAGATACTAGTGGTGAAACCGAACCTAGTCAAGATGAAAAATCTGATTTTATCCTAAGTCGTTTGCTTATCAACAATTTGGTGGGACAAGTAGCCAAAGATATGAAGGTGACTGTGAGTATGGATGATGTTAATAAAATAGCTGATGAACAAATTATTCCAGGGTTTGCTGATAAAACTGCTGCTGAAACAGAAATTCAAAATAGATATGGTTGGACTTTTGATGAATTTTTGCAGAAAATAGTTTATCCAACAGAAGTAGAAAAGAAAATATCTGATAAATATAGTCAAGAACATCCAGTTGATTCAAGTGCTGGGGAAGCTGTTCGTACTCAAGCTTTGGAAATTTTGCAAAAAATAAAAGATGGGGCTGATTTTGCTGAGATGGCCAAACAATATGGTTCAGATGGTACCAAAGATCAAGGTGGTGATTTAGGTTGGTTCAGTCGTGGACAAATGGTACCTGAATTTGAAACAGTTGCTTTTTCTCTAAAAAAAGGTGAGCTTGATTCAGATTTGGTCAAGACTCAATATGGTTATCATATTTTGCAAGTGACAGATACACGTACTACCAAAGATGATGCTGGAAATGATGTTCAGGAAGTAGAAGCTCGCCATATTTTGTTCCCAGTACAAAGTACAAATGATGATGCTTTTCGTACTTTTATGAATAATAAATTGAAAGCTTCTGATATCAAGATCATCGCTAATGTCCACAATCCTTTTGAGGGTTTGTTTGATGTAACTAGTACTGATATTACCGCTAGTCCAGATACTTCAAGTATAGGAGAGACAGCTACTGATACCAATAAATAATCAATAAAAATTATTCTGCCTAATTTTAAATTAGGCAGAATGTGCGGGTGTAGTATAATGGCTATTATGTCGGCTTCCCAAGCCGAAGAAAGGAGTTCGATTCTCCTTATCCGCTCAATACACTGATTACATAGATTTTAAAAAGATTACACTGAAACTATTTTTATAATAAAAATCTGTCAAAATGCCGATCTAGCTTAATTGGTAGAGCAATGGTATCGTAAACCATAGGTTATGGG
>PFBU01000040.1:4226-6274 GCA_002773185.1 Candidatus Magasanikbacteria bacterium CG10_big_fil_rev_8_21_14_0_10_36_16
CAGAGTTCTCCGTCCACAAAGCGGATCCGCCTTGGGTGAAGAATCTCGTGAGTGGCTCTACTAAAGTTTTTTCAGTTTAAAAAAAAATTATAGCACAAAAATATTTTTTGTGTTATAATATTTTACATATGATTACTTTAAAAAGTGTTATCAAAAAATATAGTGCCGATAGTGTAGGATTGAATGGTATTGATTTGCATATCGAACCTGGTGAGTTTGTTTCTATTGTTGGACAGAGTGGTACTGGTAAAACAACCATGGTCAAGTTACTTATTGCTGAAGAAAAAGCTTCCTCTGGTGTAATAGAAATAGGTGGTTGGGATATTACACGCATTTCTAATTCGGATATTCCATTGCTTCGTCGTCAAATCGGAGTTATTTTTCAAGATTTCAAATTGTTACCAAAGAAAACTGTAGCTGAAAACGTGGCTTTTGCTTTGGAAGTTGCCGGCGAGAAGCGTGCTCGTATCAAGCAAGTGGTTCCTAGAGTTTTGGATATTGTTGGTCTAAGTCATAAGTTGAATAGATATCCAACCCAGTTGTCTGGCGGTGAACAACAACGTGTGGCTATGGCACGTTCTTTGGTGCACAGACCAAAAATTCTATTAGCAGACGAACCGACTGGCAATCTTGATTCTATCAACACTCAAGAAATTATCGATATTTTGAAAAAAATAAATGAATTTGGCACCACAATTTTATTAGTTACCCACAATAGAGAAGTGGTCAATCAACTTAAGCGTCGGGTAGTTACTCTCCATGATGGTAGAATAATTTCTGACGAAGACAATGGTAAATATCGTTTATAATAATCTTATGTTTTCAGGATTTTTTCGTATTGTAAAATTTTCTTTTCAAGAGATAGTTCGTAATATGAGTTTGTCTGTGATGACAGTGCTTATTTTGATTTTGATGCTACTGTCTATCAATACTTTGATGGTAGTGAGAGTGCTGACTGATGAATCTATTGCTGCTGTCAAAAAGCAAATTGATGTTAGTATTTATTTCAATCCTGAGGCAACTACAGATGAAATACAAGAAATTCGTGATTATGTAAACGCTTTTCCAGAAGTAGAACAAGAATCTTTTTTGACTAGTGATGAAGTTTTTGTTAATTTCAAAAAAAATTATGCTGACAGTACTGATGTTCTTTCTTCTTTGAATGAAATTGGCACAAATCCTTTAGGGCCGACTCTTATTATCAAGACCCGTGATCCAAAAGATTATAGTAAAATTATCAAAGCACTTAGTGTTCCTGAATATGAAAATATTATAGAAGCTAAGACTTTTGGAGATACAGAGACGGCTATTGATCGTATTCATGTCATTACTACCAATGTTCAGAAATTTACTTATTTTTTGACTATTCTTTTTGCTGTGATTGCCTTTATAATCATTTTTAACACTATCAGAGTGGCAATATATACCCAGCGTACTGAAATTGGTATAAAACGTCTGGTAGGGGCTACTAGTTGGTTTATACGAGGTCCTTATATGGTTGAATCCTTACTTTTTAGCATCATAAGTGTGGGATTGTCTTATGTGTTGGTAGATTTCTTTTTGAAGTTTTTGGATCCTTATATAAGTGTTATTTTTGAAAAGAACAATTTGCTTTCCAATTATTTGTCACAAAATTTGTTATTCATTTTGAGTATTGAATTTGGAGTAGTATTTTTACTTACCATTGTCTCTAGTGGTTTGGCGATGAGGAGATATTTGCGCACCTAACAGCAGAGTCAGCTTGTCAGCAGATACAGCAGATTAAGTAATTTACAAAAACGTTCTCAATTTATAGAACGTTTTTTTTAAGAATATAAATTCCTCTCCTACGAGCGGTAGTGCACACCTTTTTAAGATAAAATAGAAACGTCATTCCGAGAGAAGTGAACGAGGGACGAGTGAACGAAGTCGAGAAATCCCCTTAAATTACTGAAAAAAATAAACAGCAAGGGGGTTCCTCGACTCCTTTCAGTCGCTCGGGATGACACTTAAATGTTCAAGAAAAAGGTTCAACACTCGACCTATAGCAAATCTCCGCAAGGTTGTGC
>PFBU01000061.1:0-407 GCA_002773185.1 Candidatus Magasanikbacteria bacterium CG10_big_fil_rev_8_21_14_0_10_36_16
GTCAATAGCTAAGCCTAAAAATAAAAAACAACTATCAAATAGAAGTTGTTTTATTGCTTTGATGTTTTTATGTTTTAATGCTTTAATAAATTAAAATAAAATAGAGATAATATTGAGATAAATCTAAAAAAAATTATTTAACTTCCAAACTAACATTCGCCACAATATTTTTCAAACCAATTTCAAATTCATCTGAATAATCAACTTGAAAATTGGTTTTCATCTTGTCAGTACCCATTTGAAAATAAACGAAATACTCTCCCCTACTTTGTTGCAAAAAAGATTTTATGGCTTCCAAATTTTGGGTTAAATCATTTTTATTAATATTTATAATAATATATTTATCTGGTTTTATATCCACATTTTCTTCTTTTGACTTGTTGATAGTCACAAGATAATTACTTACT
>PFBU01000061.1:480-1510 GCA_002773185.1 Candidatus Magasanikbacteria bacterium CG10_big_fil_rev_8_21_14_0_10_36_16
AACTACATTTCCTTCCACCCAAGAATTTTTGGTTTCCTCATAAGTCTTTGGGAAAATCAATAATTCAATTCTACCAGTCATATCTTGCACAGTAGCAAACATCATGACTTTTCCTTTTTTGGTAATCATTTTTTTCAGAGAATCAATCACACCACCGACTACCACCCAAGCATCTCTATCAAAATTTTCTACTTCAGCAATACTCACAGTTTTATTTTGCAAAAATTTTTCATAATAAACAAAAGGATGAGAAGAAACATAAATACCTAATAGATTTTTTTCCCAAGCTAATTTTTGTTCCATCGTAGCAGACTCAGCCGTTTGCAAAGTAACTTTGGAATCAACATCAATACTAGTACCAGCAAAAAGTGAATCTTGATTAGTATTTTTCTTATCCCTACCTTGGCGGAGATATAGTAAAATATTTTCACTACTCGCCATAAGCACGGATCTATCAATACCAAAACAATCAAGAGCTCCGGCTTGAGCTAAACTTTCCAAAGATTTTTTGTTCAAATCTTTGTCCTCTACTCTATCAATCAAATCTTCTAAATTTTTGTAAGTACTATGTTCTTTTCTTTCACGATAAATCACTTCACAAATATGTTCACCAACATTTTTGATACCACTAAGTCCAAAACGAATACGTCCTTTTTCACCAGGTTTAGAAACCATAGCAAAAGATTTGAAACTTTCGTTGACATCAGGTGGTAAAACGTCAATACCAAGACGACGACATTCTCCAACAATAGCTGAAACTTTGTCCGCATCACCTGATTCAGCCTGAAGCACAGCTGTCATATACTGCACTGGATAGTGTGCTTTCATATACGAAGTCTGATAAGCCACAATACCATAACTAGCCGCATGAGCTTTGTTGAAACCATACGCCGCAAAAGGTTCAATGGCACGCCATATTTCGTCAACTGTTTCTTTTTTTAGTTTACCAATGTTAAGACAACCATCATAAAATTTTATTTTTTGTTTGGCCATTTCTTCGGGAATTTTTTTACCCATGGCTTTACGAAAT
>PFBU01000061.1:1557-17801 GCA_002773185.1 Candidatus Magasanikbacteria bacterium CG10_big_fil_rev_8_21_14_0_10_36_16
ATGCTCCTAAATATTTTTCCATGCGTGGGTCTAAATATTTGACTTCTTCTGGATGATATTTTCTTTTGATATATTCAGGAATAGATTCCATCGGACCTGGACGATACAGTGCTACCATAGCCATAATATCATTGATATCTGTTGGTTTTAGCTCTTTGAGCCAACGTGTCATACCTGAGCCACCAAGCTGAAAAGTACCCATAGTTTCACCACGAGCCAACATTTCAAAAGTTTCCTTATCATCAAGTGGTAGATTGTAAATATCTATTTTGTCACCTGTAGTTTTTTCTACAATCACCATAGAATTTCCCAAAATAGAAAGATTACGAATTCCTAGGAAATCGTTTTTGAGAACTCCGGCAGTTTCAACCGCATGCATTTCATACTGAGTAATAATTCTGTCTCCACCAGTTTCTCTCTGAACTGGAGTGAAGTCAGTGAGAGGTGTTGGTGAGATGACCACACCAGCCGCATGAATAGAAGTATGTCTATTACAACCCTCTACCGTACGCGCCAAATCAATCAAACGTTTAACTTCTGAATTGGTATCAAACAACTTTTTCAAATCTGGTTCCTCTACCAAAGCTCTGTCTATGGTCATATGGAAACCCTGGGAGCCTTGTGGAATTAGTTTTGATACTTGATCACAAAAACTATAAGACATACCCAACGCGCGTCCCACATCGCGAATACTAGCGCGAGCAGCCATGGTTCCAAAAGTAATAATTTGTGCGACTTTGTCAGAACCATATTTTTCTGTCACATATTTGATCATGTCGCCACGACGATCGTCGGCAAAATCAGTATCCACATCAGGAGGACTTGGACGAAAAGGATTAAGGAAACGTTCAAAAGGCAAATTGAAACGCATTGGGTCCACTGTAGTAATTCCCAAAACATAAGAAACGAGCGAGCCGGCAGCGGATCCTCTAGTAGATTCGACAATACCATTGCGTTTAGCATATCCAACGTAATCTCCAACACACAAAAAGTATGGGGAATAACCTTTGGTCTTGATAATATCTAATTCGTAATCAAGTCTATCAGTTAATTCTTTGGTAATTTCTGGATAAAAATTTGGAGCAACAGCAAAAGCAGACTCACGCAATACTTCATCATAGGTTTTATCTTCTGGAATATCTACCGGAGCAAAATGCCAATTGTTGAGTGGAATTTCCACATTGATTCTTTCAGCAATTTTGACAGTATTTTCAAGTGCTTCTGGCACATGACGAAAACGAGAAATAATATCTTCAGCAGAATTGAGTGACCTGTCTACCTGACGATAGTCTTCTCTATCAGTTTGTCCAACTTTCCATCCATTGGCAATACAACGTAAAATATCTTGAGCCTCAGCATCAGAAAAATCTAAATAATGCACATCACGTGTTACTACTAATGGTATTTCAGTATCTTTTGAAAGTTGAATAAGTTTGGTATTGACATCGAGCTGTCCGGAAATTGCCGGATGATCTTGCATTTCCAAAAAGAAATTTCCTTTACTAAAAATATCTTGTAATTCTAAGGCTGTTTTTTTGGCTTCTTCAATTTTGTTATTTTTTAATAACTGTGGAACTTCACCTTCAATTGGACCAGACAAAGCAATCATTCCAGAAGCATATTCTTGTAATAATTCTCTATCCACACAGGGCTTATCACGATAAAATCCTTCCAAATGTCCACGAGAAGAAAGACGCATTAAATTTTGGTAACCTACAAAATTTTCAGCCAGCAAAATAAGACGATAAATATTTTTATCTTCTTCTAAATTATTTCTAGAACCCGACATCACATAAGCTTCAAAACCAATAATTGGTTTTATTCCTTCTTCCAAACATACTTGGTAAAATTCAATCGCTCCATACATTGAGCCATAATCTGTTAGAGCAATAGCCTTAAAACCTTTGGCTTTGGCAAACTTAACCAACGGTTTTACTTTGGTAAGACCATTCAAAAGAGAAAAATGAGAGTGGACGTGGAGATGAACAAAATCCATAGGGGGTTCAACACACCCCGAGTTGATGAAATACAACAAGGGGTCTTTCTTAAATTTAAACTTATTTATATACCTGGATTTGCGAAAACGAAAAGTTCATTTTAGGAAAGATCCTGATTCCGATAAAATCGGAACAGGATGACAAAACTTAAAATCCCTTATATATTACGTTAAAACACAGTAAAAATCAAGCCGTAAAATTAACTCACGAAAAATATTTCTCCCCCTACTAGCAGTAGTTCCAATCATAGGACTGGTCCGACCTTTGGTGGAAGAGGGGATCTTTAGCAAGATAAAACGTTTTATTAAACTCCAGACCTCCCCTAGCCCCTCCTAACAGGAGGGGAAACTTTTTGATAAAAAAATACCCATCTAAAATTAGACAGGTACTTTTTAATTCTTATTTTTTAATCCTTATTTCTTCGTCTTTTTTTTCTTAGTAGTCATTCTATCATCTAGCTTATCTGCCAACTTACCCACAATAAATTTCTCTACCAAACCAGAAAGCATACTACTGACCACACCCATTTTGCTAGATAAGTGATCCACTCTATCGCGCATAAAAGTGACAGCATCACTAATGAGTTCCAACTTCTCGGTTAAAATCTCTGCAATGCGATTGATATTACGCAAAGTTCTGGCAGCTTGATAAAGCAACCAACAAAGAAATATCGTAAACCAAAATATAGAGAGAGATAGAACTACAAAGAGTAGATCTTTACTTGTTTCAAACATAGGACAGGGCTTAAATTTGAATTAATTTTTATATGATGATATTATAGCATATAATCTTAAAAAATAAAAATATGGAAAATAAAAGAATATATGTAGATACAGAATACATGTACGATGGTATGTTTTATGAAAAAAGAATGGCTAGAGAAGAAGATAAAAAACAAATAATACAAATAGCAACAATACTCTTTGATTGCAAAAAAAATGAAGAAATAGCCAGCCTTGATATTTTGGTCAAACCAATTTTCCATGAAAAACTTCCAGAATTCTTTGTAGAGCTAACTTCAATAAATGAAGAAATGATAAAAGAAAAAGCAATTGATTTCATAAGTGCTCTACATAAATTTGTAGAATTTTGTAATGACTACCCTATTTGGACATTCAACAATGATTACAATGTTTTTAAACAAAATTGTGAATTTTACAATTTAGAAATACCTTTCAAAAAACCTTTTATCAAAGTTAAACCCTTATTAAAAAACTGGAATATTGATGAAAACAAATATTCTAGTGGAACTCTTTATAAAGCAGCCAATTTAAACATGGATGGACATGTACACTATGCCTTACATGATGTCCGTAGCATGGCTAATGCTGTAAACTATTTTGAAAAAAATAGTTAATCATATGATAATAAATTATCTTCCAAAGTGACTGGAAAAACACCGGATCTAGCATGAGCAGGTAGTATACCTTTGCCGTTACTCATTTTATTTATGACATTATTAAAGTTGGTGACTTGATCAAAAACATGACCATCTTTATCATAAAAAACATTACAACGTGGTAATATAACATTCTGATATATACCTGGGTAATATTTACCTTCTTTTACAATATAACTAGACAATTCAGTTACACATCCTTGATTACCCTCTAACGGCGTGTTAGTTACTTCAAAATCATAAACTTCCCCATCAAAATTTTTTTGTTTTGAATGTGTATAAGAAAAAGGTTTTTCCCTATAATCACGTAACACCCCGATGGAATCTGAACCAATATTTTGAGGGTCAAACCCTTCCAATACTATTTTACCAAAAACTTGAGGACTCACAAAGTGAATACTTACATCAAAATTATCACTATCTCTTTTTACCACAAATTTTTGACTCAAAATATCTACATCACCATGTTCTTTTAGTTTTAAAAAAGTTTTTATTCTTTCCAAAAATTTAGTTTTTTGTTCTTCATTAAACAGATTTGTCTCCATAAATTTTTGCCATTTCCCTTCGTCTGCCAAATCATCATCATTTATCACCATTATAGAATCTATATCAGAACTAGGATTATTTCCTTGTTCTTTTCTGACATTATAAAAAGGTCCGTAAGAAAAAGAACCACCAACAACTATTCCCTGGACTACTGACGAAAAAATTTCCTGAACTTCTTCAAGTACAACAAATCTTTCTAAAGTGGCATCCAAAGATTCAGAAAAGGATGGTTGTCTTTTACCCTCTTTTATACTAGCAGAGCCAGAAGACATTTCATCAAGAAACGTAGAACGATTTTCAAAAAATATATCTAACTCTTTTTTTATTTCAGAAAAATTTTTCCCATTTTTTAGAAACATTTCAACTAATCTTTCCAAAAAAAATGCAAATTCGGATCTAAATCTATCTTTATCCAACAAAATATCTTTATTTTTTTGTAACCATGACAACATTTTTTCAACAACTTCTTTCCAATTTTCAAAAATCAACTCATCTATAAATAAAGAAAAAAAATATTTAAATTAATATGTTCCCCCCCCATTGCTTTTTCTGTTTGCATATAAGATATCTAAAAAATAATAATTTACCTCACCTCAGCCCCAAAACTTTTCTGCAACTTCTCCAAAACTTGTTTATGAACTTTTTCTACTTCTTCTGTTTCCAAAGTTTTTTCACTTGAAGAATAAGTAATATGATAAGCCATACTCTTTTTGTCTTTGCCAATTTTATCACTTTCAAAAACATCAAAAAGTTCAACTTCGGTAATCAAATCAGAAACAGCTTTGATAGTATTCAACAATTCTAAATTAGTAATTTTTTTGTCAACGAGTAAGGCGACATCACGAAGAACGTCTGGATATTGAGATAAAATTTGATAATTATTTTTTTCTTGTATAAAATCTACCAACTTATCCAAACTAATTTCCGTTACTGCCACTCTATTATCAATACCAATATTTTTTTGAACAGCAGGATGCAATTCAGCTACTATTCCTATTTCCACATCATTAATAACCACTTTTGACAAACGTGCAGGATGTAAATAATTTTCTATTATTTCACTTTCTTGCCAAGAAAAATCCACTCCACATTCAGCTAAAACTTTCTCCAAAGCAGACTTCACTTCAAAAAATGGTACTTTATTATTTTTGGCACTATAAACCAAGGAAAGCATTGTGTCCTGACGTGGTAAAAGCTCATCACTTTTTTCTTCCATTCTGACACCAGATTCTTCAACATGAAAAACTTGACCAATTTCAAACATAGCCACTTCATCGAACTCATGACTATTTTTTTCAAGACTTTCGAGTAAATTTGGTAAAATACTACGACGTAAATATGGTCTGTCTTTAGCAATTGGATTATTTAATTCCAAATGATTTTCAGTATTCAACATCAACTTTTGCAAAATTTGTGGAGAAACAAAAGAATAACTATAACTCTCTGTAAAACCACAGGTCTTTGACAAAATTTGTTGTGCTTTTCTTTCCAAATCTCTCAATTTGTTTTTTTCTGGTGGATTAATAATAAAAGTTGGCAAAGTTGCTTCTATTTTTGAATAACCATAAACACGAGCAATTTCTTCGACCAAATCTTCAGGAATACTAATATCTTTGGTAGCACGCCAAGTAGGTATTTTTACGAACATTTTATCTTTCTTTTCGGTAATCACAAAACCCAAGTTTGATAAAATATTTATGACATTTTTTTTCTCAATTTCTAAGCCTAATTTTGCTTTGATAAATTCAAGTGAAATTTCTATGGGTCCTTGATTCAAACTAAATGATTTTTCGTCTACCAATTTATTAACGATTTTAGCTTCTGGACAAACTTGCATAACTAATTCTATCGCTTTTTGCATAGCAATTTTTGTCATGTTTGGATCTAGACTTTTTTCAAAACGTGCTGAAGAGTCACTACGTAATCCAAGTCTAGTCGAAGTCTTACGAATATTAGAAGCACCAAAATTGGCAGATTCAAAAATAATATTTGTAGTATTTTCAGTAATTTCACTATTTTGTCCACCCATGATTCCTGCAAGGGCGACTACCTTTTCATTGTCAGCAATTACCAAATCACTTGATTTTAATTCATATTCATTATTGTCCAAAGCCATGAATTTTTCACCATCTTTTGCTTTTCTAACAAAAATTTCCGTACCAAAAATTTTTGCTTTATCAAAAGCATGCATAGGTTGACCTAAGTCAAACATTATAAAGTTGGTAATGTCAACAATATTATTGATAGATTTCAAGCCTACAGCTGACAATTTTGTTTTTAACCATTCTGGTGAATCTGCCACTTTGATATTGTCCATTTCTAAAACCATGTAACGTGGACAAAGATTATTATCTTCCACCTTGGCTGACAATTTTTGTCCACCATTTTTTGAAAATTTAATTTCTTCGGTTTTATATTCTTTTAATTTTTTGTTAAATAAAGCTGACACTTCACGAGCAATTCCATAATGTCCCCAAAGATCAGGACGATTAGAAAGTGATTTGTTATCAATATCAAAAATAGCATCATCCAGATTTAAGGCTTTTGCTAAATTATCTCCTACTTTGAGATCTAAACTTGATAAATCCAAAATTTCTTTTTCACTTTTGCTCTTGAACTTTTCTCCCAAACCAATTTCTTCAGAAGCACAAATCATACCAAATGATTCTACACCACGAATCTTAGCCTTAGATAGTTCAATCAAATCACCTTCGCCATGCCATTTTACTTTCGCACCAATTTTAGCAAAAGCTACTTTCATATCTTTTACAACATTGCTACCACCGCAAACTACTTGCCAATTTTCTTTACCATCAAAAACACTACAAACATTTAGCTTGTCTGCATCGGAATGTTTTTCTATACTTTTGACTTGACCAACAACAATATTTTCAAAACTTTTTGACAAATCAATCAATTCTTCTACTTCAACAGTACTAGCTTTTAATCTAGCAGCGACTTCCTCAGCCAAAATAGATTCTGACAAGTCTACATATTGTTTTAACCATTTGAATGAAATTTTCATATTGTTTTATTCATCCTGATGCCACTGAAAGATGTCAAAGGATCTTTCTTAAATTTAATTTGTTTAAATGTTCTAAATGTCGTACAACTTCGTTTGTTGTAATTGAATTATCAGTTACAACATTTTCAACAACTACAACATTTATAACAAAATCATTGTCTAGAATTGTTGTAAAAACTTTAGATTACCGCTCTCCAAATGTCTAATATCTTCAATACCATATTTTAACATAACAAGTCTGGTCAAACCAAAACCAAAAGCAAAACCTTGATATTCTTTTGGGTCAATATTACCAGCTTTAAGAACGTTAGGATGAATCATACCTGCACCAAAAATTTCCAACCAACCAGTATTTTTACAAACTCTACAACCACTTCCTTTGCATAGAAAACAAGTCACTTCCCCATTTACACCAGGTTCTACAAAAGGATAAAATTTAGGACGAAGTTTTACTTGAGTATCTTCACCATAAAGATGTTTGACCATTCTTTCAATCACACCTTTCATGTCACCAAAAGTAATATTTTTATCAATCACTACACCTTCTAATTGGTGAAAAGTATGTTCATGCCGTGGATCGGTTGCTTCATTACGAAAAACTTTGCCCGGAACTATCATACGAAGTGGTGCGCCATATTTTTGCATAGCCCTGACTTGAACTGATGAAGTATGAGTACGCATTACCAAATTATCACGATTTTTGATATAAAAAGTGTCTTGCATATCACGAGCAGGATGATCATCAGGAATGTTGACTGCTTCAAAATTGTAAAATTCACTTTCAAGTTCAGGCCCATCAAGCAACATAAAACCCATAGAAGTGAAAAAATCTTCCAAATCATTTTGTACTAGAGTTACTGGATGCAAATGTCCTTTTCTTTCCACAGGTAATTTTGCTTGCGTAATATCTATTTTTTCAGTTTCAAGCAATGTTTCCCATTTATTATTTTCCAAAGTTTTTTTACTATTTTCAAACAATTCTTCCATTGCAGTTTTGATAGTATTAGCCAAAGCACCCATTTCTTTTCTTTCCTCACCTGACAATTCTTTCAAACTTTTCATAATATTAGTCATCTCCCCTGCTTTACGAGAAAAATATTCGTTATAAAGTTCTTCAAGAGAATCTAAGTCAGCAATTTTTTTCAAACTGCTTTCAAAATCTTTTTTTATTTTGGAAAGTTTATCTTTCATAAGATAATTAATAAAAATAAATATAAAGCAAAGGGTACGAAATACGAAAGATACGAAATTACGAAACTTTCGTATGTTCGTACTTTTCGTATTTCGTATCCCATAATATTAAAACAACTTCGCCACATCCCTATAAGTAACCACTACCACCAAAATCATAAGTAACAAAAATCCAATAGTATGAGCTAATTGTTCGTATTTCATTGGCACTGGTTTTTTCAATATTTTTTCCAAAATAACAAAGACAATCCGACCACCATCAAGAGCTGGAATTGGCAAAATATTGATAGCTGCCAAACTAAGCGAAAGCATAGCTACTACATTTAGCAAATAATTGAAACCAAGTTTCGCACTTTGTCCAACGATTGTGGCAATACCCACAGGTCCAGCTACATCAAAAATTAATCCATGCCCTAAAACAAGATTTTTTATCAAGTAATAAAACCCAATAAAAATATTTAGTAATACTACGAATGTAGCTATAAATCCTTTGTAAATTGCCAAATACCAAGGATAACGAATCACACCAGCATCAGCCAAAGCAACACCAAGTTTTGGTGTATCCACATTTTTGATCATTTTTGGTGTCATTTTGATTATCAAATTTTGTCCAGCTCTTTCAACTACCAAAGAAGATTCTTCAACGATGTGCAAACTAACATAATCAATTAGTTTTTGAGAATTTATTTCTTCACCAAGTAATTTATCACCCTCAAACCAATTCATATCACTAGCACCAATACGCAAAATTTTGTCGCCAAATTGTATGCCAGCTGCTTTGGCAGGCGAATTATCTTCAACTTGTTCTACTACCACACTTGGTTTTTCTACTATAATAGCCCGTGGATCACTATTGCCACCAGACAAATCTGTTGGCAGACCAATCATAAAACCAACACTAAGAACAACAAAAGCCAAAATAATGTTCATAATCACACCAGCTGCCAAAACAATTATTCTTTTCCAGGCTTTCTGTGCACCAAAGCTATCTTTTTCTTGGGCATTTTCACCATTTTCACCTTTTATTTTGACAAAACCACCCAAAGGTAAGTAATTGATAGACCACAAAGTCGCAGGATATTCTTCTTCTCTTTCTTCACCACCAACAGTATTAGCTAAAGTAGATTTTTGATTTTCTTTCTGTTCTTTTGTTTTTCCACTACCAAAAATCCAAACTAATTTCTTAGTCACAGGATCACGATAAAAACCAAAAGCTCGTGGTGGAAAACCAAAACCAAACTCAAAAACTTTCATACCACTCTTACGAGCAGTAATAAAATGACCAAATTCATGAGCAACTACTAACAAACCTAAAATTAAAATAAAGAGTAGGACAGTAAGCATAAGTGTAGAAAATTACAAATAACAAGAAACAAAAACCAAATTTGTCATTGATCATTTAAATTTGATTTGACATTTGAATTTTGTAATTTGTCATTACATCTGACTAAAATAAGTGATTTTATAGATTGACTAAATTATCGTAAAGAGGTAAAATAACCTCATAAATAACAATGACATTATGTCATAATTTAATTTATTTATCAATAGTGAAAATTTATTTCACTTTAAGTCTATATAATATATGACTGCATTATACGTTATTTTGGGTCTTGTAGTGCTTATTATCCTTTGGATGATAGGAGTTTACAATGGTCTAATCACTCTTCGCAACCGTACCAAAGAAGCTTGGAGTGATATTGATGTTCAATTAAAACGTCGCCACGATTTGATTCCGAACCTAGTTTCAAGTGTCAAAGGTTATATGGTTCATGAAAGAGGTTTACTAGAAAATGTTACCAAATATCGTGCCGAGGCTATGTCTGCTCAAGAAGCTGGCAATACTCAAGCAATGGCTCAAGCCGAAAGTAAATTGGGGGGTCTAATGCGTGATATCAAAATCGCCATGGAAGCTTACCCAGATTTGAAAGCCAACCAAAATGTCGCCCAACTTATGGACGAGCTTTCAGATACTGAAAACAAAATCCAAGCTTCACGTAGATTTTACAACGGTCAAGTTCGTGATTTCAATACCAAAATTGAAGTATTCCCAAACAACATGATCGCTGGTATGCTAAAATTTGAGAAATTTAACTTTTTTGAAATTGAAGACAGTGCTGAGAGAGAAAATGTCAAGGTTGACCTAACTGCTTAAATCTTTAGAGTCCGTAAAGTCTAATCAAATATTTAGACTTTATGACCTTACAGATTTTCTCTAATTTATGAAAATTAAAAAAATATTTAGTAAAGAACCTCAAGAAAAATTAAAATTGAGATATATTTTTTTATTAGCCATACTTCTCTTATTTATAATGCCACTACCAAGAGAAGCTTGTTTTAACAGTTGTAATTGGACAATTTCTTCTGGACTTACATATCAAGGTTTTTTTACAATTTTGTTTGGCATAGTCTTTATAACTCCATTTTTGATACCAAGTACAATATACTTTATAACATTTCTAATACTACTATCATTTTCAAATAAAATAGAATCTTGTAGAAAAACAAAAAGAAGATGGTCATTTATTTTGTTAATTGTCTCTTTTGTTGGAACAATACTTAGTAACTTTATTGCTTATCATACTTTTGAAAGAGTAAAAGAAATCTATGACAAGTATATTATTGAAAATACTATTGAACAAAAAATTAAAATAGGAATGACAAAAGAAGAAGTATTAAAAGTTTATCCAGAAGCAATAAAAAATTATGCCCCACAAACTTATTCTTACAATCCTCAGCCAATAAACTACACTAAAAAGATAAAATTTTATGATGAAAGTAAACAAAAAATGGTTACATCAACTAACAAAGTATATACATCAAAAGGACACACGGATATGTTTATTTTCCATTCTCCAAATATAAGAGAAATTAGCGGATATGGTGAAGATTGTCTACGCCCACAAAAAAACACACCAACTATTTATATTTGTTTTAAAGAAAATAAAGTTTTTGCAATTGTTACAGGTTATAAAAATATTATAGTTCATAAAGATTATTTTCAAACTTTACAAAATTACAATACAAACGATCATAACTTATGTGAAAAAATTAAAACAGCACCATATTACATGGGTTACCCTAGTTTTTTTATGTGTTATACACAAATGGCTATAAATGATCAAAATATTAGAAAATGTGATCTTATAACAGATATAACATCCAAAGCAGGATGTTTTGATGAAATATGCAAATCCGTACACCCCGATGATGAAATACAAGCTACAGAATGTTTATACAATGAAATTATAAAGACAAAAGATCTACTTGGTTGCAAATTAATTAATACAATACAAGGTAAAAAATTATATTATGCTTGTCTAACAGCTATATCAGCAACTACTTATGAGACAAAAGGTTGTTATCAAATTTTAGAAAATAATGAAGCACAAGAAAATTGCAAAAAAATAGTAGAAGATGCATACTATAGAGATAAAAATATCCCAAGATAAAATATAATAATATGTACTCCCAAATTGACTCCAACAAACGAAAAACAAATATTTTAATCATCATCTTCACCATGTTCGTTATCGCCATTGGTTGGTTTCTCAATGCCTACATGGGTTATGGTTATGGAGCAGTAGTCGTTGCTGTGATTATTTCTGTCATCATGACTTTGGTTAGTTATTACAAAGGCGATAGTATTGCTCTTAGTTCAGCTGGCGCCAAAGAAATTAGCAAAGAAGAAAATCCTTACGTCTATAAAATGGTTGAAAATCTAGCTATTACTTCTGGTTTACCAATGCCAAAAGTCTATATGATAAATTCAGGTGCCTTGAATGCTTTTGCCACAGGTCGTGATCCAGAGCATGCTTCAGTGGCTGTCACAAGTGGAATTGTGCAAGCTCTAGAAAATGAAGAATTGGAAGGTGTACTCGCTCACGAGTTATCTCATGTCAAAAATTATGATATTCGTGTTATGACCATTGTTGTTGTCTTAGTTGGTGCGATTTCATTGTTATCAAATTGGTTTTTCCGTGCCAGAATGTTTGGAGGCGGACGTCGTAGTTCCAATAGTAATGAAGGAAATGCTGGTGGCATTATTATGATAATAGGTTTAATTTTACTTATTCTCTCACCTATTGTCGCTAATCTAATTAAATTAGCCATTTCTCGTAAACGCGAATATTTGGCCGATGCCTCTGGATCTTTACTTACTCGCTATCCAGAAGGACTTGCTCGAGCACTTGAGAAAATTTCAGCTTCCGATGTTCCACTCCAAACTGCCAGTGCTGCCACAGCCCACCTTTTCATTTCCAATCCTTTCAAGAAAAAAGCTTTTTCAAGTCTTTTTTCTACTCATCCGCCGATTGAAGACAGAATTAATAAATTGAGAGAGATGTAATTTGTTTATGTCAGAAGAAAAAAAAGAACAATTTGCTGGCGACAAAAAAGTAGGAACATCTCTACTTAATTTTTGGGAAAAAAAATTCATAGAAAAATATACACCAAAAATCCCAAAATTAATTGAAACTTATCATCTCACTTATTCAACTATCTTATGGTCAGGACTTATCATTTTATTTAGTTGGTTAGCTCAAAACAATATTCATTGGCTTTGGGGAATATCCTCTTGTATTTTTTTACAATGGCTTACCGATTGCTTCGACGGTTCAGTCGGACGCTACCGCAATACCGGACTTATCAAGTGGGGCTACTACATGGATCATTTTCTAGACTATATTTTTCTCTGTGCAATTTTGATTGGTTATTCTATTTTACTTCCTGACAATTTCAAATTTTTGCAATTTTTTATTTTAGCTTTTTTTGGTGCTTTCATGGTCAATACTTATTTGTCTTTCGCAGCTACAAACAAATTCAAAATTACTTATTTGAAAATTGGGCCTACCGAAATACGCCTTTTGTTTATAATCGTAAACACACTCCTAATATTTTTTGGCAAAACTTATCTCAAATGGTCACTACCTTATGTAATTGGATTTAGTGTTTTGGGTCTTATTTTAGTAGTTTACAAAACCCAAAAAGAACTTTGGGAAATAGATATGAAAAACAAAAATAATAATCAATAATATGTCCCAAACAGCCCTCATCACCGGTGCCTCCTCTGGTATTGGTCTAGAACTCGCCAAACTATTTGCACAAGACAAATATGACCTAGTTTTAGTTGCTAGAAACGAAGAAAAATTAAATAAATTAGCTGATGAACTAAAAAATAAATACCAAATAAAAGCTAAAGTTCTAATCTTTGACTTGACCAAAGATGATTCACCACAACTTATCTTTGCTGAAATGCAAAAAGAAAAAATTAATATTGATGTACTTGTCAACAATGCTGGTTTTGGTATAGAAGGCGAATTCAAAGATACAAACTTAACTACTGAACTAGACATGATAAAACTAAATATCAGTAGTCTAGTAGAAATGACCAAATTATTTTTGGAACCAATGCTTGAAAAAAAATTTGGAAAAATTATGCAAGTAGCCTCTATTGCAGGATTCTTACCAGGACCTTACATGGCAGTATATTATGCTACCAAAGCTTTTGTCCTCAATTTTTCTGAAGCTATTGCCAATGAACTAGAAAATACAGGTGTGACCGTCACCACACTTTGCCCAGGTCCCACCAAAACAAACTTTGAAAAAGCTGCCAACATGGAATTTCCAAAAAGTATGAAACTAATGACAGCGCAAGAAGTAGCAAGGATTGGTTACAATGCATTACAAAAAAATAAATCTTCAGTAGTAATCACAGGACTACACAACAAACTATTAATATTTTTTATCAGATTTTTGCCACGAAAATTGGTAACGAAGATTATGACGAGTTTGTAAAAAAACCAAAAAAGACGTCCACAAAACGTCTTTTTATTTACAAAAGAGAATGGTTCGCGCGCGATAAGGTCTTCATTACGCAATAGCCGGAAAAAATCCGAGAAGACCAAATCTATCTACAAATACTTTATAAATAAATTTGGACTACCTTAAACTCATTATACGCAAAAAGCAAACTTTTGCAAACAAAAAACAGTTCCTCAGAGCTGTTTTTTAAAATTTGGAATGGGTGGCCGGCGCGCGTTTGCGGAGTGCAACGCGCGCCGGCCATTAGGACTAGTCGCCCCTGAACTTGTAAACTTCCTTGAAGAGCTCCTCACTGCCCGTTCTACGGCAGAAGTCATCTTCAGTAGGTACATCAAATTCCTGGACGCTCCGACATCGTCTAGGCATCGGCGGTGGGGATCGCCGATCATCATCTTTGACGGTCTCCTCGACCGTCTCGACAGGGTCATCCACTGTTTTCTCCTTTTGCCAGTGGATAACTATAGACAAATCTTATCTGCAATTATTTACTGGCACAACTTTTTTATTATACACGAAAAAATGAATTTTGTCAAGGTTAAGCCAAAAAAATAGACATAATTTCTATGTCTATCCTAGCTAATATGTAAGGACAAATCGACCCATCCGCCTTGGGTGGAGACTTGTTCCTACCCTTGTTGAATAATTGAACTTACTTCTTGCACTTTTTCTCTCATCAATCCTTCACTATCTGCTTCCAAATTCAGACGCAAAACTGGCTCAGTATTACTTTGTCGTACATTGAACCAAAAATCAGCAAAATAAAAACTAAAACCATCCAATTCTAAAACTTTATTCGCCTTCCCATATTTTTCTTTTAATTTATTCAAAACTTTTTCTTTGTCTTTTACTTCAAAATTTATTTCACCTGAATGATAATATTTTTTCATAGCATGCCAGATTTCACTCAACGGTTTATTTTTTTCTGACAACATTTGTAAAATATAAAGCAAAGATAAATCCGTTATTTCTATTTTGTACATATCTTCGTAATACAAATGCAAAGATAATTCACTACCAAAAATTGCCTTAGTATCCTGCATTTGTTTTTTGATGAAAGCATGCCCTACACGACACATCTCAACTTTTCCATCAGCACTCTCCCAAATTTCAGCCACAGACTGACTAGAGCGCAAATCATAAAGCATAAGCCCACCAGGATGATTTTTGAGTACTTCCAAACCAAGCATTGTTTCCACAAAGGAAGCCTCTACAACCTGTCCTTTATTGTCCACCAAACCAATTCTATCAGCATCACCATCAAGAGCAAAACCAAAGTCAGCACCAACTTCTACAACTTTCTTCTGTAAATCTTGCAATGTTTCTATTTTGAGAGGATTGGCTTCGTGATTAGGAAAAGTCCCGTCTGGTTCCAAATACAGATATTCCACATCAACAGGCAACTCTGACAAAATACGTGGCAAAGTAACTTTGGCCATACCATTACCCGCATCCACAACAATTTTTAATGGTTTGATATTTTCTTTTTTGACAAGACTAAAAATCTTCTTTCTATAATCTGCAAAAATATCTATTTCTTCCACATTTCCTTTTTCTGTGGCATCCACAAAGTTATTGTCCAAAACCATATCTTTGATATCCATCATACCACTCTCTTTACCGACAGCCAGACCATTACCCAAAGTAAATTTGAAACCATTGTACTGTGCTGGATTATGACTAGCTGTTACCATAACACCACCAGCATAATCGGGATAATAAGCGCAAGCAAAATTGAAAAATGGTGTAGAACAAAGTCCAATATTTACCACATTAAGACCTTCATCATTCAAACCTCTTATTATTTCGTTTTGAAAACCAAGACTAGTCAGACGCATATCACGCCCAGAAACAATTTTTTGTCCTTTTGTTAATAGATTATTATTTTTCAAAAAAACAGCAAAAGAACGACCGATTCTATATGCTAATTCTTCAGACAATTCCCCTTCCACTAACCCCCTAATATCATAAGATTTGAAAATATTTTCAGGAATATTCATATATATAAAATTTAGTAAAAAAACATTTGATAATAAGTGTAAATTAGTATATAATAAGGTGGCAAACAAGTAAAGACTAAAATAAGCCCAAAGAAATTAAAAAGGCTTTGTTTTAAGCAAAAAAGCCTTTCCAGCCTTTATGGCCTTTTAAGCATTTCAAGCCTTCCCCTATGGACGCCCAAAAACTAATTGACAACTTCTCTACCCACCTCAAAAATGTCATTGCCAAGTCTATTTCTTTGGCTACTTTCAAAAAGTCTGAAATG
>PFBU01000077.1:0-3490 GCA_002773185.1 Candidatus Magasanikbacteria bacterium CG10_big_fil_rev_8_21_14_0_10_36_16
AGTATAGTTTTTTCTCTATTTATAAAAGAGATTGCTATTACTTTTCCAGCGTTAGTAGTCTTGATAGATTTGTTTTTTTCTCAAAAAGAGAGTATCAAGGGTACCATTTTGCGTGTTAGTAAGAGATTATCTGTTTTTGTACTGGTGTTTATATTGTATTTGCTTATTAGATATGGAGTGGTTGGTTATGTGGTAGGTTACTATGGTAGTGAACATCTTAGTCTAAATTTTTTACCAAAGTTAAAAATGTTTGTAGACATTGTATTAAGTATGTTTGTTTATTCGCCATATCGTCAGACTTTCAAAGAAATTTTATTTAAGTATCCTTATATTTTGGGATTTTTATTTTTTTTTATTACATTAGTGACTTGGTTTGTAAGCAAAAAATATAAAGATAAAGTTCTTTGGTTTAGTTTTTTATCTTTTTTTATTACAGTTTTGCCTTTTTTGAATGTAAATTTTAGTTTTTATAGTGATGAAGGCGAAAGGTATGCT
The DNA here is from genome assembly GCA_002773185.1 of Candidatus Magasanikbacteria bacterium CG10_big_fil_rev_8_21_14_0_10_36_16. Taxonomy (GTDB): domain Bacteria; phylum Patescibacteriota; class Patescibacteriia; order Magasanikbacterales; family UBA922; genus UBA1557. The sequence goes on from PFBU01000077.1 coordinate 496, forward strand.
TATTTAGTCTCAGTTTTTTTTGTGATTTTTTTAGCTCAGTTTTTTCATTTATTATTTTCTAAGCTAAAAATTTCTACAATTTTGTATTTTAGTTTTGTAGGTCTGTTTGTTGGTGTTTCTTTGTTTGAATATTTTCATAAGGAGGATTATTGGGTAAAGAGTGCACTTATTAGAGATAATATGTTGAATGAATTTGCTGAAAAACTTGATAAAAGTAAAAATAATTATTTTATTTTTTTGGCAATGCCTGACAATTTTTCTGGAGCTCAACTCACTAGAAATGGTGTCTTGGATATGTTTAAGTTGGAAAATAATTTTTTTGGTATGTCAGGAGAAAGAGTTACTATTTATACTTTACCTACCAAGTTTGATTATGGACAGAAGATCCTTGATTTTTCTATGAATGACGATTTTTCATTAAGCATGGAAGCAAAGGTAAAAGAGCACGTTTTTACTGGAGAGATATATTATTTTAGTTATTATGGAAAATTTTCTTTGGAAAATTATAATAAAGTAGTTTCAATAGGCGAATCAGTTGTTGCGAATTTGTCAAAAGAAAGGATAGAAAAAAGTCCTTATGATATACAGTTGGTATATTTTGATGGACAAAGACTTAATTTTGTAGCTCTAAATTGAAGTTATAGATAAGACCACTTTATTAATTACCGTTTGCAATGGTGTTAAAGTTTTACAAAATATTTTAGCAAATTTTTTTGAAAAAAGTGAATTTTTGGTCTTTGACTCAAAAGATTTAGCTGATTTATATTAGAAAATAATTATGAGGATCCTAACTTTTTATAAATTTATCAAAGAACGGACGAAGCTTTCTTATTTTTTGCTATCGTTAGTGATATCTTTTGTTTTGTTTGGTTGGACAGTGAAGTATGGTTTTTTCTTTTCTGATGATTTTACTTGGATATGGCATGGGTCACGAATTGCTAATGGTGAACTTTCAGCGCTTACTGCTCATATGTCTACCTTTTATTCACCAGTACTAAATTATTTTTATGCATTTATGGGTTTGGTATTTGGTTTAAAAGCTGGGTGGTATTTTTTATTTGGTATTTTGGTTAGTGTCTTTACGGCATTTTTTGTTGGCTTGTTGGTTTACAAAATGACTAAGTCTTCGTTTGTTGGTTTTGTAGGGGTAGCTCTTTGTGCCTTGGTAGGTGGTACTTATGAACCATTGATTTGGATTGGGGCCAATATGCATAGTATTACTGCTTTGTTTATGGTAATTTCTACTTTTGCACTTTTATCCGCCTACCAAAAAACCCCGAGAGTTGTTTGGTGGCTTATACTTTCTTTTGTGACTTTAGTGTTGGCTTTGGCCACAAAAGAAGTGGCAGTTGTTCTTCCGGTTATACTTTTTTTTATTGCAGTACCTTATTTACTAAAAGAGAAAAGAAGTTTTTTTTATTTGAAAAATGTTTTGTATTGGCTAGCTACCTCGGCTATTTCAATTATATACGTTGTGCAACAATATCTGTGGCAGAGAGATAGTATTTGGGTGACGCAAGAGGTTTGGAAGTTTAGTCCTAGTAGTCTTATTAGATTACCAATTATTTTGCTTGATGCATTTATTCCATTGAAAAATATAATTTCTTCTCAAAATGCAATTGTCTATTTTGTAATTACACTTTGTTTGTTTATTTATAGTATTTATAAATTTAGAAATAATAAAATAATGTACATTGGTTTGTTTTGGGCAGTGATGACAATTTTGCCAGTTGTATTTTTTAAAACAGCAGTCTGGTGGGAATTGTTACCTTCTAGATATATGTATAATGTGCGTATTGGCATGATTATATTTGTTTCAGCTATTATTGTTGAATTGTTTAGCGATTTGAAAAAAAAGAAATTTGCCTATAGCTTGTCTGTATTTTTGCTGATTACTTCTTTTTTCCAGACAATAGCAATGTTTGAAACTGTCAAAAAAGAATATATTTATGTCTATCAGACAGGTCGTTCTTTGTATCAAATTTCTTTGACACTTCATGAAGTACAACCAAGTAAAGTAGTAGTACATTGGCATGGACCTTTTAATAATAACCATGCGCATATGGTTGGAGCCTTTGCTGTAATTTCAAATATTCCAGAAGAAAAAATTGTATTTTTGAATAAAAATGATAATTATGAACTAAAATCTAATGAAGTTCTTTTGGGCTGGGATGATAAAACTGAAACTTATTTTTTAACAAAAAATTAGATTTTTATAATTATATTTTCTAAATTTAAATATGGATAAAATATCTTTGATAATTCCTGTTTATAATGGTGTAGAAGTCTTACAAAATACTTTTATAAAAATTGTGGATTTTGTAAATAATTTTGATATTTTAGATCAGATAATTTTTGTTGATGATGGAAGTACTGATAAAACACAAGAGTTATTACAAAATTTTAAAATTCAAAATGAAGCATTGTCAATTATTGTTTGTGGTTATGAAATTAATAGGGGAAAAGGTTATGCCATAAAATATGCTAGTAAATATTTGAATGAGAAAAATAATTATGTAGGATTTACTGATGTAGAATTACCTTATGGTCTGTCCAAACTAAAAGAAGCACAGACAAATTTATCAAAGTATGATATGGTAGTTGGCAATAGAGAAAATAAAAATGAAAGACAATATAGTCTATATCGTTATATAATGAACAAACTTTTTAGATTATTTATACCAAAAGAAGCTTGGAGTTTTAAGGATACACAATGTGGTTTTAAATTTTTTAGAATTGAAGTTTTTCAGGATATTTTTTCACGAGTTACGACCTCTCGTTGGGTGTTTGATATTGAACTTTTTATTATAGCCAATATTTATAAATATTCTATTTATGAATTACCAGTTTCTATTGATAAAAAATTATTAAAGAAAAAAGGTGGAGTTTCTTTGTACAAACATAGTTTTTATATCTTAGCTGATTTGTTTAAGATAAAACAAAATTTAAAATTTGGAGTTTATGAAAAATAATTTACAAATACAATCCAAAGAAT
>PFBU01000077.1:3524-4828 GCA_002773185.1 Candidatus Magasanikbacteria bacterium CG10_big_fil_rev_8_21_14_0_10_36_16
TTGATGAAAAGAAAATGGAAATAAGTAAGTTGTCTATTTCAGCTGTGACTGAACCATTTTTGAATTATTTAGATAGCCTAGAAGAGATAGAAGCTGAAGAATTATCTGATTTTTTGGTGATAGCTGCTAGACTATTATTGATGAAATCTCGTACATTGTTACCACAGCTTAATACTGATGAAGAAAGTGGTGTAGATCTTGATGAACAATTACGTCTATATCGTCGTTTTGTGGACGCTAGTAAAAATTTGCACAATTTTTGGTTGGATCAAAGTCGTACTTCTTATGGTCATATTGAAGAAATAATCAGGGCAACAGAGGTAACTCAGCCACATAACTTTACACTAGAAATATTGTATCAATCTATGGTACAATTGCTAAAGCGCTTAGAACCAGTAAAGGCATTGCCAAGAACTTATATTGATAAAACTGTTACTATCAAAGAAAAGATTGATAAGATGAGAGAATTGTTGAAGAAATACAAACATATCAAGTTTAGTGAAGTACTTACTGATGCCAAATCTCGTACGGAAATAATTGTTTCCTTTTTGGCAATTTTGGAATTAGTGAAACAAAACAATGTTTTACTCAAACAGAGTAGCAGTTTTGGGGATATTGAACTTTTTAAAATTTAGTAATTTTGGTTCCGATTAAATCGGGATTAAAACAATTTAGTAATGAATAAATTTTAAAATTATTTTATTAAAAAATTTAAAATTTCTAAATTTAAAATTAGTAAAATGTATGGACATTACATCAATAGTAGAATCGGTACTTTTTGTATCTTCCAAACCGTTAACTGTACTTAAGATTGCCAAATCTTTGGATGTGGAAAAAACCAAAATAGAGGAAGCACTGAATTCTTTGGAAAATAAATATATGGCTATTTCTGGTATTCATTTAGTCAGAATAGGGGATAATGTTCAGTTAGTTAGTAATCCTGAAAATACAGAATTTGTAGAAAAATTTGTAAAGACAGAATTCAAAGAAGATTTGACCAAAGCCCAACTGGAAACTTTGACAGTGGTAGCTTATCGTGGTCCTATTACTAGAGCTGAAATAGAAAATATTCGTGGGGTGAATTGTTCAGTAATTTTGAGAAATTTGATGATTCGTGGTTTGGTAAATGAATTTGAGGATAGTGATCATATTTTGCCGATTTATGAATTGTCTATTGAAGCTTTGCGTTTCTTAGGACTTAGTGGTATCTTAGAGCTACCAGATTATGAATCTTTGCACAATAATAATTTATTAGTTAATAAAGAAGAAAATCAAGATGATTAATTTTAGTCCAAAAGCAAAAT
>PFBU01000077.1:4892-5195 GCA_002773185.1 Candidatus Magasanikbacteria bacterium CG10_big_fil_rev_8_21_14_0_10_36_16
CAAGTTTGATAATGAGAGGAAGACTTATTTGGCTGAATATTTTACTAATGACAAACAAGTCGCTGGTATAAAAGAAGAAAACGATGATCTAGCTTTGCAAGTTGGTGGTGATGTTGATTTTTCTCTAAATAAAATTATTACACCAAAATTAAATGCTTCTTCAGCGCCAATAGATTTGGAACAATTTACAGCTAGTAATATTTTGGTAAAAGACAAAGATAGCTCAACGATGTTGGTTGGCAAAAATAGTTATGAAAAACATTCCTTGGCTAGTATTACCAAGTTGATGAGTGGATTGGTCTT
>PFBU01000014.1:0-489 GCA_002773185.1 Candidatus Magasanikbacteria bacterium CG10_big_fil_rev_8_21_14_0_10_36_16
TTATGACCAAAATTTTTGCAGGCGAAAGAACTAGAATCTTATTGAATTTCCTCAAAGATGCCGATATGATGGATATTCTAAATATCCAACGTTTTTATGAAGCTGGACACTTGGCTCAAATGTCCAAAGCTAATTTACGAAAATTTCGCACTTTGATTTGGTTCAACCTTCATACCAATATTTTGGAAATGAGAACTATTGAAGCCAGAATATATATTGAAGAAACTATCAAAAATTTTATTACATGGCTTTCTCAAACAGAAATTTACTTGTGGCATGTTGAAAATTTTGGTGAAGAATGGTTAGAAAAAACCATGACACAACTTGAAAACAGATTAAACAACGTCATCGAGATGAACAGCATTAGCTACGCTACATCAAATTAAGATGAATCATAAATAAAAATACAATATGTTAAAAATGTTTTCTTCAACTGAAAGATTAAAAAACAAAACTTTGAAACATTTAGAAATGTATAGTCGACCAAAC
>PFBU01000014.1:519-1408 GCA_002773185.1 Candidatus Magasanikbacteria bacterium CG10_big_fil_rev_8_21_14_0_10_36_16
GGACTAATATTAGACAACTCTTCTATCATAATTGGTGGCATGGTTGTAGCACCTCTCATTACACCTTTCTTTGGTTTATCTATTAGTTTAATTCTTTTAAGAATAAAAGAAACTTTTGAAACAATTGGTTCTATAATTTTGGGTATTTTCATAGCTGTAGCTATTTCTTTTATTATTGGTTATATTACAAACTTAGCCTTTATTGGAACATTTGATAATACTACAGAAATTTTTAGTCGTACCAAACCAGATGTTTTATATTTCATTGTGGCGGTATTGAGTGGACTAATTGGAAGTTATGCTTATGTTCGTCCTACTTTATCCGAAAGAATAGTTGGCATTGCTATTTCTGCAGCGATTGTACCACCGCTAGCAGTTGTAGGTCTTTCTCTAGCTAAAATGGATATGAAAATGATTACTTCTAGTTCAATTTTATTTTTAATGAATTTCTTAGGTATTTGTCTTGGTAGTATCCTCATGTTTATTATCTTAGGTTTTGGTAAAGAAAAAGAAAGTAAATTATAAAAAAACATTCAAACAATTCAACACTAAAACAATTCTGAAAAAAAGAATTGTTTTTTTATAAAATAATTTTTATAAATTTTTGTAAATATATTTTGTTGTTTAATATTTTTTAAAAAAGTTATGCACAGCTTTTTACAAAAATCTATTTCAAAAAAAGCAAAAACAAATTATACTTATAACAAGAAAGGTCGTAATATTTTTTTCACAAAAAATATAAAAAGTTTTTACATCGATGCTTGTCATGTAAAATCTTCAAAAGATGTACACAAAAAAATATTTTGGTGTGTACCATGGTCACGTCAAAGTGAACATCAACTAACTAACTAAACGAAGGGGGTGAACATTTATGCCAGCAAAAAAGAAA
>PFBU01000014.1:1437-2204 GCA_002773185.1 Candidatus Magasanikbacteria bacterium CG10_big_fil_rev_8_21_14_0_10_36_16
CTAAACGTAAACCAGCTGCTAAAAAACCAGCTAAACGTAAGGCTGCTAAGAGAAAATAATATTTTTCTTACACACAAAACACTCTCATAATCGAGAGTGTTTTTGTTTTGTACATTTTTCTAAATATCTAATATTTCTTATTCCACTTCCCTATCCTGAAAAACTTTTACCACACCAAACACTCCATCAAACCCAGGCTTCACAAAAATATTTCCACTACGCACTCGCGAAATTGCTTCAGCGATATCCTTGCCAGCCACATCTGCAATTTTTGCTAAATCAGCTTCAAGTAAAATAAAAAATTCATTGGAAAAACTTTTTAATAGAATATTATAAGTTTCTAGCACACGCTTAGTATTTACACCACAAACAAAGACATCTGCCAAGATTTCTGACAAAGGTACGATACTTTTGTAAGGTATCTGTTTTTCTCCGGCAACTTTGGCTTCATCCAAAGTTCTGTCAGAGAGTTCAAAGACTCTATTTTCTACACCAATAATCAATTTCTTATGGCACTTGGGACATAGACCTTTATATTTTTTTGTTTCTTCTGGCGCACAAGAAAAATTACAAACAGCATGACCATCATAATGATATTTTCCTTCTTCAGGAAAAAATTCTATCGTGGAAATAAATTTTTTTCTGTCGCCAGTATCAATAATTCTTTTTATTTCGTCATATGCAATATCTTTTTCTGAATTGAAATCAAAAACATTGGCTTCCCTACCAAGTTTTGGCAAGCTATGCGCATCAGAATTAGATATGAG
>PFBU01000014.1:2232-4816 GCA_002773185.1 Candidatus Magasanikbacteria bacterium CG10_big_fil_rev_8_21_14_0_10_36_16
TCATTAGAGGATCACTTGATAGACCGGTTTCTACAGCCCGTACATAAGGTGTCAATTCTTCAAACGCATCAACGAGTGAATCATAACCACCTTTCGATCCAAAAATGCCAAACCATGGTGTCCAAGCATGTGCAGGTATCATCATCATACGTTCATCAGTCTCGAGCATCAACTCCAAAATTTGTTTGGAAGTAATCCCAAGTATTGGTCGACCATCTGACCTTAGATTGAACCCTTTTTTTGTTAATGTATTATTGAATTTTTCAGCTACTTCTATACTTGGTACAAAAATAAGCAAATGAATTCTTCTCGTTTTGTCTTTGTGTTTACGAATAGAAGCTAATTCTGTACCAATTATAAATTTTGTCTTGCTACTTCCATCTTTTAGTTTATAAATCCCTTCCGTATCTTCGACTAAAGAATCTTTCATACATTGAAACCACTTTGGGTGCGTAAAATCTGAAGTAGAAATGATATCTATTCCTTTAGTTTCACAAACTTTTGCTATTTTTGGAAGTTCCAAATCTTTCGAGCAAGCACGAGAGTATTTGGAGTGGATGTGAAGGTCGAGGATTTGACGCATAGTTTTTAATAAACAATACTAAATACACAAATTCCAAATAAATTACAATACATAATAAACAAACCTGTAATTTGTTATTTGTTTATTATTTGGAATTTGTAAATTGAAAATTGGTAATTTCTAGATGTACTCAACTTCACTATCATCTAATCTTCGTATTCCTACATCATTCTCCACTTCTTCCAAAATCTGTGTCACAAGTCCAGGTACACGAGCGATAATAAATATTCCATTACCAATATTACTTTTCAAACCCATATCACAAAGAATAGCCGCAATAGCTCCGTCAGCATTGAGTGGTAATTTTTTTGATGAAATTTCATTCAAGTTTTTTTCAACAACCAAAGCTAATTCACAATGTTGTCCAAAAATATTATTTTCTTTGGCAAGTTCAAACAATTTTACAGCGCGTGGATCAGTGTCAGTAAAAAATTTATGCCCATAACCAAGAACATATTGTTTATTTTCTTTCATTTTCTTTAATAAACCCAACCAATCTTTTTCATCTTCATGATTATAAAAAAATTCCATTGTCTGTGAAATCACCACACCATGTCTTTCACCCAAACCAAGCAATCCAGCAGCAACTGACGCATGCAAAGGATTTTTGGCAGAAGCCGAAATACGAGCGTTCATAGCCGAAGCAGTAGCTGGACCATGATCAATGACTGAACTAAGTATTGCTTCAAACATTTTTGTTTGTTTCTCGTCTGGCTTATGTCCTGTCAGCAAGAAAAAAATATTTTGAGCAAAAGTATTTTCTGTCATCAATTTTTCTAATTTTTCACCACGAATTGTTTCTTCTCCTTTTTCTACTTTGGTTAATTTGGTTTGAAATTTCATATATTTTTTAATTAATCCTGAACCACTGAAAGACGGTTAGGGGTCTGTAGACCCTGAACACGCTAATTAAAATTTTATTGAAGTGTTCTAAATGTTCTATCACTTCGTTTGTTGTAACTGTTTTTTTTAAAAGTAAGGTTTAATCAAAGTCACAAGATCTTCATATCTGTCCGCAATCATCACGCCAACTTCAGCCAGTGCTTTAGCTTTTTCTACAGCGCCTTTGCCTCGCTCCACAATAGCGCCAGCATGACCAATATTCATACCTTCTGGCAAAGTACTAGCAAATTTACCACCGATATAAATCGCGAGAGGTTTAGTATATTCCTTATTTTTTATCAGATCAACTATTTCAAATTCATAGCTTCCACCATGTTCACCAAAAATTATCACCGCTTTGGTCTCAGAGTCTTTTTCAAAAAGTTTTAACAAATCAGCATAAGTCGTACCCATCAGTAAATCTCCTCCGACATGCACTGCAGTACTTTGTCCAAGACCTGCTTTCCTCACTTGCCAAGAAACTTCATTGGTCATTCCACCTGAACGAGAAATAATACCAATACTACCAGGTGTAAATATTTCATCAGCCTGAGCTTTTGGTCCACCAACTACTCCAATCCGACCGATACCTGGGGAAATATATCCGAGCGAACTTGGTCCGATGATTTGAATATTTTTTTCTTTGGCAGCAGCTAGACAATATGCAGTGTCACGGATTGGCACCCGCTCAATAATTGTATTGATTTGTGAAATCCCAGCTTCAATCGCTTCAACTATTGCAGTTTTAGCCGAAAATGGTGGAACATAAATTGCTGTTGTCGTAATATCTGGAAACTGCGCCACAGCTTCGGCAACAGTATTGAACACTGGCTTGCCAAGTACTTCTTCTCCACCTTTGCCAGGACGCACTCCGCCAATAACGTTAGTTCCATAGTCCAACATCGCTTTGGCAGCTTTTTCACCTTCGTTACCCGTGATACCTTGGACGAGGACTTTGGTGTTTTTGTTTATTAAGATTGACATATTATTATTTAATAATTAGTAAGTAACAATTAGTAATTACTAATTGTTACTTATCATTTCCACCAAAACCTGTGCCGTCTCACTCATACTCACCTCTTTACCAAATATTTTTATTTGCAAATTATTTCTTTTAGC
>PFBU01000014.1:4846-6854 GCA_002773185.1 Candidatus Magasanikbacteria bacterium CG10_big_fil_rev_8_21_14_0_10_36_16
AGTTCATCAATTGCTTGTACAATACCTGCAAAAGTTGCTGCAATATCTGTAAAATTAGCCACGCCACCCACAATCCAAAGTCCTTTCAAATTTGGTTTTGATAAAACTATTTTACTAAGTTCAAAAACTTTTTCTTGTGGAGGATTGCCAGAATATTCAGTATAATTAGCTGGTTTCAATCCTACTTGATAGAGAGCATCCATATTAGCAATACTAGCTCCTCCACCAGAAAACAAGACTGCAATGTCACCTTCAAGTTCAATATATTTACCTGCCGTACCTTGATAATATTTTTCGCCTTTATCAATTTCTTGCACCGCAATTTCTCGCTCAGTCGCTCTACGACCAAGCATAGTGCGAGATTCAAACAAATCCCAATCAGTAACAGTCGAAGGTTCTAGTCCTTTTTCCTTAGCGCGCTCTTGTGCTTCTTTATTATGACGATAAAAAGCATCGTCGTCTAGGGCCACTTTGGCATCGAGAGCCATGATTTCGCTAGAAGTTGTTTTGACAAGTGGGTTTATTTCTACCAGACGAGTATCTTCGCTTTGAAAACAATTCCAAAGATTCTTGGCAGTTTCTAAATACTCTTCCGGTATTAGTGAAAACTTGGAAGAATTATTACTTTCAATAGAACCCCCTCTAACTCCCCCTACAAGGGGGAGAACACTATCTCGTATATCTAGTGGGATACGTAAAATCTTTTCATCAGAGACATCTTCAATATCCATACCACCTTCTGAGCTAAAAATCAAAATAGGTTGCTTTCTATTGGTATCATAAGTAATAGACAAATAATTTTCACTCTCAATATTTACTTTTTCGGTTAGCAAAATTGCAGACACATATTGTCCACGAATAGACATATTGAAAATTTCTGCCACAGCTTTTTCAACTTCTTCCAAATTATTGCAAAATCTGATGCCATTATTTTTACCACGTTTGCCAGAGAGTACTTGGGCTTTGACGACAACATCTTCAAAACCAAGTTTTCTATAAGCATCAGCGACATTGTCACCACGTCTGACGACTTCGCCCACGGGAATTATAATACCATGTTTTTCGAGCAATTCTCTACCTTCAAATTCGTATAAGTTCATAGATAGGTTAATTTATTAAGTAGTTAAATAGCCAATGGATACGAAATACGAAATTTTACGAAAATACGAACTACGAAATTTTCGTAATTACGTACTTTTCGTATTTCGTATCCCCTAAAAAGTTATCCTAAACTCCAACCCATAATCTTCAAAACCATTTTTTTTGTACCACTCATGAATATTTTCACGACTTTTCCTACTAGTACCAACCAATTTATAACATCCCATTTCTTTGGCGCCAGCAATAACTTGTTTTAACAATTCTGTTCCTATACCGTTACCTCTTTCATTTTCATCTACAAATAAATCTTCCAAAAGTCCATAAGGATCCTCGTGTAAATCATTTTTTATAATATAGACATAAGCCCTACCCACTTCTTTACCATCTTTTTTTATAAAATATTTCAATGCTTTGACATTGTTTATTTCTTTGCAAATAATATCCATACTAAGTTTGTTTTTATGTTCTTGTGTTTTTATGTTTTAATAAATAGAGATACAATTTAGACAATAAATAAACTACAAATCCATAATTTCCTTTAAAGAAACCGAAAGCTTATCAGGACAAAGTCCTCCTCCAACTCTTTCATAATCGCATTCAATAACATTGTGATTTTCTAATTTTTCTTTATCATATTTTATCAGTTCCCAACCACGCTCTTTGTATTTTTCTTTTTCTTTTTTATTCAAAACATGATTATTATAAATTACATAATCAAGTTTTCTCCCAAGATATTTTTCCAAAATCAAAACAGCTTCACTAAATTTGGTAGGCCCTGTCTCGCCATCCAAATGATAAGCATTACCAAAGATATAAATAATTTTTGCTTTAGATTTTTTTAGAGTTTCTACAAAACCACTAGCCAAAGTATTGACCACAATACTAGTATATAGATCTCCCGGCCCAA
>PFBU01000014.1:6881-20952 GCA_002773185.1 Candidatus Magasanikbacteria bacterium CG10_big_fil_rev_8_21_14_0_10_36_16
CCTTTTTACTACCTTCAAAAATTTTAGGCGTTTTTTTATCATCTACTTTTTCCAACCAAACATTTTTTATTTTCAAATTTCTATCATAATTTGGCTGATCAATATTTGTTTCACCAAAAATTAATTCACCATTTTCTATTTCAGCCACTAAATCATTTCTTTCCAATGTAATTGGAAAAGTTTTTCCTCTACTTTCTAATACTTCTTCAAAAGCACGAATAGTTTTCATCAAATCTCCTTCGTAATTTTGCAAAAATGTCAAAAGTAAATTACCCAAATTATGTCCTGACAATTTCTCACCAACACTAAATCTATTTTTATAAAAAATTTGTTTCAAAACAGGAAAATCATATTTTGACAAAGCCAAAATACAACGCAACATATCACCAGGTGGCAAAACCCCAAATTCTTGTCTAAGTCTTCCACTAGATCCACCAGAATCACTTACAGAAACTATTGCAGAAAGGTTTATTTTTGCTACAAATCTTTTTAGGGCAACAAGACTGACACTACTTCCATTCCCTCCCCCAATTGTGACAACGTTTTTCATAGACACTGATTTAAAATGATTATAATAGATTACACTGATTGTAATCCAATAATTTTAAATAACTTTTACAACTCCAAAATTTATTTTAATAATATTTTCTGTGTAATCTTTTCAAAATCTGTGTAATCAGTGTCTATTCAACAGTTACGGACTTCGCTAAATTACGTGGTCTATCTACATCTCGTCCCAAAGCCACAGCCATATGATAAGCAAACAATTGCAAAGCCACACTATTCAAAAGTGGTTCCAACAATTCCATTGTTTCTGGTACATAGATAATATCTGCTGACAATTCTTTGGCATTTTCATCACCTTCTGTCGCAATCAAAATTATTGGTGCTTTTCTAGCTTTTATCTCTTCGACGTTGCTTCTCATTTTATCATAAAGCTGATTTTTGGTCATGATAGCAAATATTGGGAAGTCCGTACTTAACAAAGCAATGTGACCATGTTTTAGTTCTCCACCAGGAAAAGCATCAGCGTGAATATAAGAAATTTCTTTGAGTTTGAGGGCAGCTTCTAGTGCTACAGGATAATTCACTCCACGCCCGATAAACATCATGTTTTTGGTATCTTTGTATTTTTCGGCAATCATTTTTATTTTGTCACTTTGTGCCAAAATTTTGTTCATTTTTTCTGGTATTTCAAGCATCGCTTTGAGAATTCTTTCACCCGTAGCCAGACTGGTTCTTCTTAAACGTCCGAATTGCAAAGCGTACAAGAGCAATACTGCTACCGTATTAGTATAAGCTTTGGTAGAAGCCACAGCGAGTTCTGGACCAGCATGAATATAAGTACCACCATCAGTTTCTCGCGCAATGGTTGACCCAACTACATTGACCACACCACGTACAAAAGCGCCTTTGCGTTTGGCTTCACGCAGAGCAGCCAGAGTATCTGCTGTTTCGCCAGATTGTGAAAGCACAAAAACCAAAGTTTTTTCATCAACAATTGGATCACTATAACGAAATTCACTAGAAACTTCTACAATAGTTGGAATGCCTGCTAAACGCTCAAAAGCATACTTACCTGCCATACCAGCATAAGAAGCTGTACCACAAGCAATAATTATTATTTTGTCCACACTATGCATTTCTTCTTCTGTCATATTTATTCCTCCCAAAAAAGAAATACCATTTTTCAAATCGAAACGACCACGAATTGCATCCACAAAAACTCTAGGCTGATCAAAAATTTCTTTGAGCATAAAATGTGGAAAGCCTTGCTTTTGTGCTTCGGCTTCGTCCCATTCTATTTCTTCAATTTTTTTTGTGACAATTTCATCTTTGATGTTGAAGGTCTGCATTTTACCCTGACTAATCTCCAAGACTTCATTATCATCCAAAAAAATTACTTTTTTGGTATAAGCCAAAATTGGCGAAGCATCACTGGCAATAAAAAACTCGTCACTACCATTGTCAGAATTTACACCAACCACGAGCGGACTACCGAGACGTGCTGCCACGACAGTGTCTGGATGATCACTGTGTATTGCCACCAGCGCGTAAGTACCACGAACCATAGTCAAAGCTTTTTCCACAGCCAAACGCAAATCTCCAGTATAATTATTTTCTATTAAGTGTGCCAAAATTTCTGTATCTGTTTCTGTCTTGTAAGTATGTTTACTCGCTAACATTTCTTTTATCTCGCGATAATTTTCTATAATACCATTGTGAACTATTGTCAACTTTTCATCGCAACCAAAATGAGGATGAGCATTTTCTTCTGTCACACCACCATGCGTAGCCCAACGGGTATGAGCGATTCCTACATGACCTACAAATTTTTCAGTTTTTACTTTTTCTGCCAAATTATCTATCCTACCAACAGATCTAACTCTTTTCACACCAGACTTTTCTATAATTGCCACACCAGCACTATCATAACCACGATATTCAAGACGACGCAAACCTTTTATCAAGATTGGCAAAGCTTCTTTTTTTCCAATGTAACCGATTATTCCACACATATGATTTTTATTATCCTGAACCCGCCGAAAGGACGGGGAGGCTTGCCTGCCGGCAGGCAGGGATCTGTAGACTCTGAAAACTTTTGTTTTAGCTACGTTCTTTTTTAATGAATAAACTAGTTTAGTTATTTTAACTTTCTCTTAGCCTGTTCCAATTGTTCCAAAGTGTTGATACCAAAAGTTTCTTCAGCTGGTATTACTACACTCTCTACTTTGTTATTTTGCGAAATAGCCAAGCCAACTAAATCAGTCAAATAATATTCATTTTGAACATTATTACTTTTTATTTTTTGCAAATTTTCCCAAAGCCACGAAGCCTCAAAACAATAATAACCAGCATTACCTTCTTTTATTTGCAATTGTTGTTCTGTACAATCTTTTTTTTCTGTAATGTTTATAATTGCATTATTGGCATTTCTAATAACTCTACCGAAATCATAAAATCTGGCACTCTCTGCTTCATAATTTGGAGAAACAACAGAAGTCATTGTTACTACATTTTTGTTTTCAATATTATTTTTTATAATTGACTCAATTGTTTCTTGGCTAATAAAAGGTGAATCCCCATAAATCACCACTATATTTTCAAATTTATTTTTCATTATTTTTTCTGCCACCAAGACAGCATGACCTGTACCAAGTTGTTCTGCTTGCAAAGCATAAACAACACTACTACCAAAATATTTCTCCACAATTTCATGCTTGAAACCAACTACTAAACAAATTTGTTTATCTGCAAAACCCATCTGACGCAAAGTCTCAACAACATATTCCACAATTGGTTTGCCATTCAAATCAAGCATGACTTTTGGCCTGTCAGTACAATTGAGACGGGTACCTTTGCCAGCTGCCAGAACGACAACCCCAACTTTGTTTAATAAATTATTTTCCATACATCGTAATTAGTAATTATTCCTGCTTGCCAGCAGGAGTGCTAAGATTCGTGTTTATTTGTGCCAAAGTTTTGAAATATTTTAATCCACCATTTTTGTACTCTTCCTCTGCAAAAGTAACAGCTTGTTTCAATATCACCTCAATATTTGGAAAATCCTTTTTTATTTTTTGACTTTCTTCAATTTTGTCATTTATAAAAAAGATATTACTATCTTTGTTTTCAGCCAAAATTTCTTCTACTACCAACTCTTTATCTTTACCACGAAAAAAAACTTTTTTAAAATATTTAGCAATATCACACTCTCCAACTTTTAATTTCTGAAAACTTTCATCACCTAAACTAAGTAAATACAAATCTTGTTCACTCTTTTTTAAACTTTCCAAAAAATCAATAGTATCATCAAATAAAAAATTCTTTATCTTTTCTATAACTTTATTTAAATTATTCAAAACTTGTTCACAATCAAATCCTTCTTTCTCCAAAATATTTGCATGCCTCTCAAAAGAATAGGAAAAGTTTCCATCTGACATAATTCTTGCTTCAGCGTAAGTCTGCCAAAACAACTCTTTACCAATTCCCAAACTCACCAAACTACTAGCCAATTCTTGTTTAAATTTTTGAGTGTCAAAGAGTGTGTCGTCAAAGTCTATGATTATCATAAAATTTTTTACCAATAATTATTTTGAAAACATTATTATTTATTTCTAAATAAAAGATAAATGGAGATAAGATAGAGATAAGAATTTTTTTATTATCTCTATTTTATCTCCTTACATGTCCGCCTTGCCTGTCCGCCTTTGGTGGAGGTGGATCTCTATTTATTTTTTCATAACAAAATAATAATTTCATTCCACCTTCCACACTTGCCCGCCGTCTGGGAGGGTTCCCCATTCCACATCACAACGTCTCCCATAATTTGTCAAATATCATCTTCTGTGTTTCACAAATTCCAACATTCTCAATAATCACTCCCACCAAATTGTCCTTGGCGTCAAAAGAAATATAAGCCGTTTTGCCAAAATAGATAAAAATATAAGTTGGCGTTTTACTATCTTGTTTGAGCCATTTTCTCTCGTCCAAACCACGAAGCTCTCCACCTGTACCTGTGGCAATCACTTTTACTACAATATTTTTGGCGATACGAGCATCACTGAAAGATGGAAAATCTTCGTACAAATGTTCACGCACACCTTCGGCCGAATAAACACGATACATCTTTTCTTCTGACAGCTCACAAACTTCCAAGACATCTTCCAAAATGGTTT
This sequence comes from Candidatus Magasanikbacteria bacterium CG10_big_fil_rev_8_21_14_0_10_36_16, assembly GCA_002773185.1. Classification (GTDB taxonomy): domain Bacteria; phylum Patescibacteriota; class Patescibacteriia; order Magasanikbacterales; family UBA922; genus UBA1557. The sequence continues at coordinate 11,561 of PFBU01000014.1, forward strand.
TTATATTTTCATCTTTGAAATACTTAGCCACAGGCCTATTTCCTCCAGAATTATAAAGAGCCTGCAACTCTGGGATAACCATATCAACACTTTTATTGATAATTTTTAATTCTTGTTCTTTTCTATCTACTAATTTACGCAAACTCTCAGGATCATCAGCTACAAAAAGTTGTTTGGTATCCTCTTTGAAGAATCTGACAACTTCTTTTTCTTGCAATTCTTTGAGAACCTCATAGACTTGACCACGATTCATATCCAGACTGTCTGACAAAGTACGTACCGAACTTGGTCCCAAACCAAGTAAAACCAAGTAAACTTTGGCTGATTTGTCAGAAAATCCTATTTTCTTGAAAAGATTAATATCCATATTTTTGCTTTATTTAGTATAATTTATAATAAAAAAACTGTCAACTTTTTTGTGTACAGTTTTGTGGATAAATGGTATTTTTGGCTAAGATAAGACCATTTTATTGAGAATAATTGTCAATACAAACACGTTAGAAATTTTAAGACAATTCATAAATTTTATAGGTTGAGACCTCTCCCTGACCCTCTCCTACCAGGAGAGGGAATACAATACCAACAACTATCTGGTATTTATTCACAAATTCCTAAATTAAAAAACAGTCACTAAACAGTAACTGTTACTTAATAAAATTATCCAAAAAATCTAAAAAACTTACTTAGCAGTTTTTCTTCCACACCCCAAAACCTCAATATTCTTCTTCATATACATCTTCAGCAAATCTTCTCTAGCAATTCCTAGATAAGCACGAGGATCAAATACTTCTGGACTTTTAACAAAAGATTCACGAATAGAAGCTGACATGGTTACTCTACTGTCAGAATCAATATTAACCTTGCAAACTGGCGTTTTGGAGGCTTCACGGACTTGTTTGGCGTCAATACCAATCGCATCTGGCATTTTACCCCCATATTGATTTATTTTTTTGATAGCATCTTGAGGGATAGATGATGAACCGTGCAAAACTATGGGGAAATTCTTAAGTCTCTTTTCAACGGCACGCAAAATATCAAGACGTATTTTTGGTTGTTGTCCTGGTTTGAATTTGTAAGCCCCGTGAGAAGTGCCAACCGCAATAGCTAGAGAATCTACACCAGTTTTATTTACAAAATCTTCCACATCCTCTGGTCTAGTATAAACATTTTCGTCAGCTGAAACATCATCCTCTACTCCAGCCAAAACTCCCAACTCACCTTCCACAGTTACACTATATTTGTGTGCAAAATTTACCACTTTTTTGGTAAGCTTTACATTTTCTTTATAATCCAAATGCGAGCCATCAATCATCACCGAAGAAAAACCATTTTTGATAGCCGACACACAAAGCTCAAAACTATCACCATGATCCAGATGAAGTGCTACTGTGATTGGTTTCAATTTCATTTTTTTGGCGTCTTCTTTCATCTGCAAAATCGCACCAGCAATCATAGGAGCAATAAGTTTTTCACCAATATATTCATAAGCTTTTTTGGAAATTTGCATTACTACTGAATTTTGCGTATGCAAACAAGCAGAAAGTACGGCCTGAATTTGCTCCATATTACTGACGTTGTATCCTGGTAAAGCATAATTTTTTTTGAGCGCTTCTTGATACATTTTTTTAGTATTTTCAAAACCTAATTTTTTATAATTGAGCATAATGTTTTTTTAATTTTTAAACACAAGGAGTGAAAAAAGGAGTGACAAATTGAGAGAAACGAAATTTGTCAACGTATTTGTAAGACAAAATTCAAAATACACTAACGAAATTCGCTTTAGCTCATTTCGTCAATCCAATCAAAATATATAATTTTATAGAAAGATAAAATAAAAAAAGTGATACTAACTAAATAGTATCACTTTCAAATGTTTCTTTCAAGGATTAGACCTCTGTATCCAAATCATCCAAAGCATTATTCCAAATTTCTTCCAACTCATAACCAAGGTCAAGTTCTTCACCTTGATCATTGAACCATTGGGTAAAAGCGACTTGTAATTCTTCCGTATCAGATGCACCTTCTAGTGCATCCTCAAGCATTGCAAATTTTTCTTCGTGAAAACGAGCTAGCTCAGATTCTATTTCTTCAAAAAGTTCGCGCACGTGACCTAGTAGTGCAGCTTTGACTAATAAATAGTTTTCATCTGATGACATAGTTTTATAATTATAGTTAAAATCAAGAAAGACTATAACAATATTTGAAAATATTTACAAGTTTTGTATGTGGATAGATATTTACGTTTGACACTTAACTGTTTATTTTCTATAATCAGCTTACAAAATCTCTAAAAAAAGATTACTAATTAATAATTTTTATGTTGACAAACACTCTCAACCCTATCATTTTTCACGCCGGATTTATTACAGTGCGCTGGTATGGTCTATTTTTGACTATCGGCATTATTTTGGCAGTAATTATTTACCAAAAATTATTCAAAGCCAAAAATTATTCTATTGATTTAGTCTATGATCTAAGTATCTGGTTAGTAATTGGTGGTCTCATTGGTGCGAGACTCGGTCATATTATTTTTTATAATCTAGATTATTTTTTGAAAAATCCACTGGAAATAATCATGATAAATCATGGTGGACTAGCTAGTCACGGCATGACTATTGGAATTATTCTGACGCTTGTCTTATATCAAAAAATAAAGAAAATTGATATTAGAAAATATTTTGATTTGCTCATCATTCCTATTCCTCTTCTCGCCACTTTCATCCGCATTGGAAATTTTTTTAATTCCGAAATTGTGGGAAAAGTGACTACAGTTCCTTGGGGAGTTTATTTCCCAAAAAATGATAATGGACAGATGGTCTTAAGACATGCCAGTCAACTTTATGAATCTCTCACTGCTTTGGTCATTTTTGGAATAATTTATTTTGTTTACAAAAAATACAAAAATCTTCCACAATATTTTATCACTAATTTATTTTTACTTCTTTATTTTTCTACCAGATTTATCTTAGAATTTTTCAAAGAAAAATTTAATTTGTTTGACTTCCCACTTAGTACAGGACAACTATTAAGTATTCCTTTTATACTTTGGGCTGTTTATTGGTTTGTGTTTTCACGAGGCACGAGACACATATCATATAACAAATAAATTTTAATTAAAAAAAACGGTTTCAATTGCAAAGCCGTTTTTTTTGTGAAAAAATTTAATTTTAATCTCCTTAATTCTTTTTGGGAAGCATCTTCCAGATACAGTTCTATGGCTTGTTTCAAATTTTTTTTGGCCACTTCCAAACTCTTTCCTTGGGAGGTCACCATCAGTTCAAGACAGAAGGCAACAAAAAAATTTTAGTGACATATTTTGTCAATCAGTAAAAAATACCACTATTTCAAAATAGATTGATAATTTTTGAGCAAAAACACTGTTTCTTTACGTAAGCTCGTCTTGACCCAGGTTTTGGTTTTTTCATCCGGCAGAAGTTCTGCCAAACCACGAAGGATTTCGTTGTCTTTGATAGACTCAATGACCTTGACACAATCAACTAAGTACTCTCTCACAGATTTTCCCGTCCTAATTTTTAACACTTCCACATTGATATCCCAATTGTTTTTGGCGAAGAACCAAATGTCATAAACGTCACGCATAGCAAGCATCTTGCGGTCAATGAGCGCCGCCAACTTGCTTGCGAAAAGATAATCCTTCTTGCCAACAAACATAGAAATACCCAAGTACTCCTTGATCTCATAGTGATCTTTGATTTCCGGCATAAAAACTCTCACGTTGACTTCAATTTTGACGTTGTGGTCAGTGTCGCCATAAGAAAGAAGAAAAAAGATGGTATTGCGTTTTATATAACTATCTTTGATCTCTCCATAAGCGCCAAGTAAATTGTCTATCTTTTCGTAGATAATATTTTGAGTGTCCTCGTCGTTTTGAAAGAGGTCAAAATCAAGATCAACAGAAAAACGGGGCAAATTGTAAAAAAAATAAGCGCAAGTGCCACCCTTAAACCCCAAGAGAGACGATATGGAGGTGTCAGAATAAATATCTCGCAAAATCTGTCCCATAACCAGCTGATGTTTTTCTTTATTGAGCATATTTTTGGTAAGTAGCCAGTCGCTTGACTAGCTGTTTATTATCATAAATCTTGGAAAGTTCGAAACACACGTCCCAATTTATACCATGAAGATTATCAAAGTAAAACTTTGGGGCGAGGTACAGAGTGTCTAGCACCGCTCGCTCAGGCGAGGCAATGCTATATTTTTTTTCATGCTTTATGCCCTGACTATTGTACAAAATGCTTTCCTTGAGTTTGCGGAAGACAACGGTGTGCTCACCGATTTTCTTGGTAGCAGAATAAGAACCTGCCACGAAGGTCGCGCTTTGATGCTGAAAAATAATGCCAGCCTCGCGCAGTACGGTCTCGAAGCTTATATAAGATGGGGTGTAGATACTGGTAGCCAATTCCTTCACATCATAATCACTATCTTTGGCAAAGATGCCCCGAGAGAGGCGAATTAACGATCCTTGGTTAGCGTAATACTTTATTTTGGTAAACAAATTGGTTTTATTGGTTTCTCCCCATATCAAAGCAATATCCTTGGTAGTAAGGATAGTCTTGGGAGAAGCATACAATTTTGCTATGAGATTATCAGTGGCCATATATTATTTTGTCCAATGGAAAGGCGGTATTTTCACCTTTCCATTGTACATTATATAGAAATGGCCGTCAAACGACGAAAAGTGGATAAAAATGCTCATAGTCACAAACACTTACTCAAACAAAACAAATGTTTCCTAGTCTCACTGTGACTACAATGTTGCAAAATTCCATCATAAGAAGCCAAAGTTGATCTCAACTCACTATAATCTATTTTATTTCCCAAAAAGTCATTCACCCTAGACTTGATTTTATTTTGCATCCTTGAATAAGTTTTTCTTCTCATAACTCTGTAATTTGGATACAAAACAAACCCAAGCCAATCTATTCCCCAATGATATTTTCTAAAAGAAATTTTATCTGGGTGCAAAGCCAGGTTTAATTTTTTGTTCAAAAAATTTCTAATCAATAATAGGCTATTCTCCAATTCCTGTTTTGAAGTAGAAACCAAAACAAAATCATCAGAATAACGCAAATAGATATCTGCTTTCAATCTTTCTTTTACGAAATGATCAAAACAGTTGAAATAAATATTGGCAAAAAGTTGTGATGTCAAATTACCCAAAGGCAAACCAGAAGGAACACTAAAAATGATAGAACGAAGCAAACACAGAGTTTTTTCATCCTTTATTTTTCTTTGTATTTGCTCAAACAAAATGTTTTGGTTGACGTTTTCAAAAAATTTTCTAATATCACATTTCAAAATCCAGACATCAAGATTTGTCTTACTCAATTGTTCCAACTTTTGATGTAAACGCAGGACAGATTTGTGTGTACCTTTTCCGACTCTACATGACCAAGAGTCAAAAATAAAAGTCTTATCAAACACTGGTTCTAAAATTCTAAAGACAGCGTGCTGAGCAACTCTATCACCCACGCTCGCTTTGCTTATCTGCCTTGTTTTTGGATCAGATATCAAAAAATTTTCATAACCACCATGTCGCCAAGTACCAGAGAGCAATTGACTATGCAAAGAAAAAATATTATCCTCTAAGTGCATCCTAAATAATTCTACGTCCTCTTTACCTTTTTTACCTTTATAAAAAGCATCCCAAGCCAAAAATAAATTTTCTAAAGAAATAATTTTATCAAACAAATTATGCATAACGAATATAATAAACAAGATATAATAATCTTCAACCAACTGTATGACTTTTGCTGTCTTTGGCATCAAAAAACTAAAAAATTCCCGAAATCAGACAAATATACTCTGGGTCAAAAAATATTTTTAGAGCTTCTGGACATTTTGATGCTAATTCACCAAGCCAGATTTGAACAAAATTATCAAAAGATAAAAACACTTGATAAAACCAGCCAAATGTTTGATTCTGTCAAAATTCTAATAAGAATGACTTACACTCTAGAAATCATAGAGCAAAAAACTTACATAGAATTGGAAAATGATTTACAAAATATAGGTAAGATGCTTGGTGGCTGGCTAAAATATCTCAAAAATCCGCAAACAAAGGCGACTCCTCTACAGAATCGCCCTTGAAAAAGTATGCACTTCGGGAAAAAGACGCACCCAAATTGTCATTCTGATTGTCAGGTTTCCACCTATTCACATTCGCGCCATTCTCATCACAGTTACCAATATTCACTAGATTACCAGACGAGGAACGTTTTTTCTTATTACACATCATTCAGGCACAAAGTACTTTAGTCTAGATTTAAGACTCTAGCACTTTTCAAAAAATAATAATAAGAAGCAGTGCAGACAATGTTTGTGTTATAGGTAAACCGTTATTTATCTCATTTTACCAAGACAAACCGATTGTATGAACCTATATTTATAAATTAGTCTATCAAAAAATACGAAAAACTTTTTCTCATAGACCTACTTTTTTATTTTTTTGTTCCACCTTTCGCGAAAGGTGGGGTGGACCTATATTTATTTTTGATAATTTTCTAGACAATTGCTCTAGCCAATTTATCTCTTTTTTCAAATTTTCCTTTCGCAATTTCCAAGTGACCTAAGGCCCAAGTGCCAAGTGTCCGCACTAACGGGAAAAACACGCACCCAAAATGCCATTCCGACCGTCAGGCTTCCACCTATTCACACGCGCGCCATCCCCACCACAGCGACCAACCTCCACTAGAAAACCAGACGAGGAACGACTTTTTGTCCAAGTATATATACTCTCTAAAATTCTCTTATTTTTACTTTCCAAAATAGAAATAAAATCATATAAGACTTCAGCGAAACTTGGACGGTACTTTTGGTTGATAGATAATTTAATCAAATCTTCAGTTACTTTTCGCCAGTTGGCATTATATTTACTTTCATCTATTATTCTTTGAGTATCAAAGTCCACACCCATTTCGTTAGAAAGTCTTCTCAAAACTTCATCAGAACAATCTCTCTCTTCTTTTTGTGACAACCAACCTTGTGACTTAAGGTGATCACGCAAGATTCTAGTCTGATGGACATAATTATTATTGGTAGAACCAGGCAAAATATCACCTGAAGTCAGAGTCCAAGACAATTTTGGTGTTTCTCCTATGAAAAACTCTTCATTTTTGTACCAATCTTCGGCATTATACAAAATTTTTCCTCTATTATTTCTCGTAAATTCAGCTTGTTTTAGGTCATTCATTCTTTTGGCGGTCAGTGGATTTCCTTGACCGTCTTTATCTAGGCGCAAGATGAGATACATTCCCATCTTTTTGGCTTTTTCTAAGTCTGCTTGGGAATATGGTATGGGTGGGACTTTGTCCAACTCCACGCCCCAGACTTGTCTTACATCATCTGGACCAAATACTTTTTCTTTAGTTAGGATTTGTTCGGCGGTTTCTAGAGATAAGCCTTCTGGTTGTGGTGGTGTATATTCTTCATAATCTTCTAACAATTCTTCCTTTACTCCAATTACCACAGCCGTCTGATCAGACTCGTCTTTCAAAACAGCATTTCCTTCTTTAGACTTACCAACTAAAGTAAATTTTTGTTTTTTGCCATGTTTACTCTGAAATTTAGTCCCAGGCTGATAATCAAAGACTTTTACTAAGGTATATTCAATCTCTTCACCCTCATCTGACAAAATAGTATGTGTCTCCGCTTCTCCTATTTTTTCTTTCCTTGGTCTAGCTACATTGGGCAAAAGCCAACCAATATCTTGTGGCGTCAAAACTTTACTATTCATGACTTTTGTTTCCTGTTTATCTAAGTCAATGGCAAAATGTTGTAATATTTTGTTTACCAAATCTCTATCTTCCTGCGAAAAAGTTGGTTGTGCCAAAAAAGCTTGTAATTCTTGTCTTAGAAAATTTTCTAACGATGAATCAACTTTGATTTTTTTGTATTTCTCAAGCCAGCTGGTAACTACACCCACATCCAGCAAAACTTTATCAAGAAAAAACTCTTCCTTAGGTTGACCAGGATTAGCTCGTGACAAAGCATTGTCCTCGTGCTTAAAACTGTCGTACATCGTCCGCCAAGCATTGGCAAAACGCCAGAGAAAACCACCTGCCTGAGGATTTTCGTCCAAAATCTGGTTCTCATCTTGCCAAATAAATTGTGGCGATACTTCATCTTCGGCTACTCTTATTCTATGATTTTTGTCCAAGAGTGAGGCGAGCATTACTTGATACAATTCCGGATTATTTTTAGTTTGTTCCAAGTAATCCATTTCTATAATATTACCGGCAAATTCACGTAGTACTGCCACGTCAGTATCATTTCTCTCATATCTATCACTAGCCGGATTGCCACAAGCCACAAAAGCAAAATTTGACTGAACTTTTTCTGTCAAAGTAGTATTAGGTACTTGAAATTCTTCTCCTGGGATGACATTACCGCTCAAGTTTTTTATTATTTCCATTTGAGTATCTGCAGGACGTTGATTGAATTCATCATCCAGACAAACACGACCTTTATGTTTTGGCTTACTATCCAATGAAGATGCTTTACCTGATAGAGCCTCCACAATAGGTTGATAACGGTAATAACTAGTATCTCCACTCAAATCATGCGTAGCAAACAATTTTTCAGCTCTAGTATTTTTGCCACCCACCACACGAGACACTCTCTGCCCTGTCAAATGTTTAGCCAAGGCACTGACGAGGGATGTCTTACCAGCACCACTTTCAGACAAAATCATTACCGGCCGGCCGGAAAGCATTTTTTGACTTAATTCTCTATAGATAGCCAGACGTGAATTTGTCCAGATAAAATGTTCTTTTTGGAGTTGTCTTTGATACTCAAGTAACTTATTATAAGCCGCTCTAGCTGCCAGCTCCGGATTGTCTGACAAAAGTGTATCTAAATCTTGTTTTTTCTGTTCATAAGAATTGAGATAAGAATCATACAAAAGACTGTCCATTTCACTAATCTCCCGACCTCTACTAGCAAACATGGTAACCAACAAATCGTCTATTTGTTGTTGCAAACCAGCCATATCTTTGGTTAGATTTTGATACTCTTCATACTCACCATTGACAGTTTTTTCTTCTTTCAGATGTCTATTGTATTCTTTTTGAAAAAGTTTTTTTGTTTCATCATCAGCCCAAAGCTTTTGCAAAGTTGACAACTTCATTTGCAATTTTCTATCATTCTTTATCATTTCTATTTTTTGCTCTTTGGTTTTGAGACCAAGACTTGTATTTATTTCCCTATAAAGAGACCACAAAACTTCGGCACGAAAGGTTGGTTCATATTTATTTATGTCCAAAGCAGGTAGCAAATCCAAGGAATCCAAATCTAAGCCATTCAAAAATTGACCTATATCCAAATATTTTTCTCCTTGTTCGTTTTGCGAGCTCAAGCCTTCTACCCTCGCC
>PFBU01000003.1:0-3328 GCA_002773185.1 Candidatus Magasanikbacteria bacterium CG10_big_fil_rev_8_21_14_0_10_36_16
CAGCTGTTTGGAAAAGCATGTCGCCACGGCCGATAAGTTTTTCGGCGCCACTACAATCAAGAATAGTTCGGGAGTCTACCAGTGATGCGACAGAAAAAGCAATACGTCCTGGGATATTAGCCTTCATCAGACCAGTGATGACATCCACACTTGGTCTTTGAGTAGCCACAATAAGATGAATACCCACAGCACGGGCCATCTGGGCTAGGCGGATAATACCAGCTTCTACTTCGCCAGCAGCTGTAGCCATCAAGTCAGCGAGTTCATCAATAATGAAAACAATGTGAGGCATTTTGTTAGCTGGAAAAGCTTCGTTGTAAGAAGTAATATCTCTATTGCCAACTTTGGATAACAATTCAAATCTTCTGTCCATCTCGCCAATACACCACTTGAGAGCATTGACTGTTTGTTGAGTATTGGTAATTACAGGTGTAAGAAGATGGGGAATACCATTGTAAAGTGTTAGTTCAACTCGTTTTGGGTCAACCATGATGATACGTAAAGTTTCAGCAGTATTTTGGTAAAGCAAACTCATAATAATGGTATTCATACAAACAGTCTTACCACTGCCAGTAGCTCCCGCAATTAGCAAATGAGGCATCTTTGGTAAATCTGCAAACCAAGTTTTACCACCAACGTCTTTTCCAAGAGCAATCATCAAATTGTGTTTGCGTGTTTCAAATTCTTTGGATTCTAATAATTCTCGCAGAGAAACTATCGCTGTTTTTTGGTTTGGTACTTCAATTCCAACTAGAGATTGACCAGGGATAGGAGCTTCGATACGAATTGGGTGAGCAGCTAGTGCCAAAGCTAAGTCATTGGATAAACTAGTAATTCTGGTAAGTTTTACACCTTTGTCTGGTTTGAGAGAGTACTGAGTAACTGTTGGTCCGACACGGACTTCGCCCATAGTTACACCGACATTGAATTCACTAAGCATACTGTGAATTATTTCAGCATTGGATTTGATGTCGCCACTGGTTGGTTTGCCTTTTTTGGTTGTTAACAAATCTAGAGGTGGTAGATTTTTGATAATAACACGCTTTGACCAAACGTCATCTTTCTTTTCAGCTTCTTTTTCTTTGAATTTTGGTATTTCTTTTTTGTCTGCTTCTTGCGCCAAATCTTCTTCTTGTTTTTGAATTTTTTTACTAAGGAATCGACGTCCATGCTTTTCAGCATTTTCTTCGTCCTCATCCATATCATTGTCATCGTCGGCATAGTCTTCGTCTTCTTCATAATCACTTCTAATTTTTACGTTAGATTTGTTGCCATTTGTTACAAATAATTTTTTGATAACAAATAAAAAAGTTCTACCAATCCAGCCCAGACTATCAAATATTTTTTGGTGGATAATTACAAAAGCAGTAAGTGTTGTGTTGAAAATTAGGAAAACAGAAATGATGACAATACCAATTAAGATAACATAACTGGCAATAATCCCTAAGTATTGTTTCATCGGCCAGGCTAGCATGCCAAATATTCCACCACCATGTCCGCTGAGAGCTTGTGTCCACATATCAGAAGTGGCGAAATTAAGGTGCATAATACTAGACAGTGACAAGAAAAAAATAAGAGAACCAATTAGGTGAGTTGGTCTATAACTATATTTGATATCTCGTATCAAGAACCAAGAAAGTATAAGAATAATAACTGGAGTAAAATATCTGATGGAACCAAAAAGAAAACTCAATATGTAGTCGTTGAGCATAATTCCTACAAAAGCCGCTTTCCCAAAAAAACTGAGGATAATAATAATAGCTAGTACTGTAAGAAGTACGGCTATGATACCGCGTGATAAAGTTGGGTCTAAACGTGAATGTTCTCTCTTTTTGTTTTTTGCCATATTGATGCAAATATTATAGCATAGTTTAAGTAAATAGTTAATTGTTTGTATATATTGGTAATAAAATCAAAAATATAGTACAAGGCCTCGTGAATGGAAAAGAATAGAAATTAATTTGTTCTTTTTTAGAGCTTCTTTGATTAGCAATTTGGTTGTTACTAGATATGTTGTTTTGAAGGGAATATTTTGTGGATAAATCTGTGGTTAACTTACAGTACTTTTCAAAGTAAATTTTATAATTTGGCTAAGATAAGCCAAATAGTCTCTTTCTTGACAAATACTTATCCACCTGTTCTTAGGTTTGACAAAAGGCAATTTTGGGTGTATCCTAAAGAAGCTATCAAAACTTCGTTGAATTTGCGCAAAATTTGCTACATTTAGCCCAAATTCTGGTATTATCGCCCCTATATTAGCGTCCACGCAGGGGACGGACTATCCGGATCAACATGGCTCAACAAGCTTTCTGTCACAAATAACTGAAAAAATAATCCCTTTTTGGAAAAGAGGAATTTTTTTGTTGCTGGTAGTAGTCCAATTTGAGTGTTCTTTAAAAAAATATTTTATTTGAAAATTTGCCTTTGTTGACTAATTAAATAATCAAATTTTGATTACCAAAATTAGTTTATAAAGTTATTTACCACGTAAAGTTGTCAAAAATTTCTGACAGCATCAGAAATAGACATGATTGATAAATAATTAGTATCTATCAAAATGTCGCACTTTATACGTGGTTTACATAAATAAAAATATTTATGGCTCCATTATACAAACGTCAACCGCTTAAGACCTTGGAACGCAAGTTCTTTACAAATCTTCGCGATGCAGTTGAAGCACCGGATTTGATCGAAATCCAAAAATCTTCTTATAATTGGTTTTTTGACGAAGGTTTGCGTGAACTTTTTGATGAATTGTCACCAATTACTGACTTCACTGGTCGTGATTTAGAAATTTATTTTGAAGATTATTATATTGATGAACCAAAGTTTGATCAAGTGACTTGTGTCAAAAAGAATGTTACTTTTGAAGCACCACTTCGTGTCAATGTTCGTTTGACCAATAAACGTACCAATAAGACTGAAAAACAAGAAATCTATCTAGGCGATATGCCACTTATGACTGACCGTGGTACTTTTATTGTCAATGGTATTGAGAGAGTCGTCGTTACTCAGCTTATTCGTAGTGCTGGCGCTTTTTTCACTGCTGAACAAAATCGTGGTCGTCGTTTTTATGGAGCAAAAATTATCCCAAATCGTGGAGCTTGGGTAGAAATTGAAACTGATCAAAATAATGTCCTTTGGATCAAAGTAGATAGAAAACGTAAAGTAGCCGCAACTTCACTCTTGCGTGCTTTTGGTTATTCTACTGATGAAGAAATAAAAGAATTGTTTATTGATGTCAACAATCATCCAAATATTGATTACATTGAAAATACTTTGAAAAAAGATGCTGCTACCAATGAAAATGAGGGTCTGATAGAAGTCT
>PFBU01000003.1:3356-5003 GCA_002773185.1 Candidatus Magasanikbacteria bacterium CG10_big_fil_rev_8_21_14_0_10_36_16
CTTTGACCGTTATGATCTTGGTAAAGTTGGTGTTTATAAATTTGATATCAAATTCAGTCTAGGTCTTACCAAAGAAGATTATGATGACAAAGAAAAAAGAGTTTTGTCAAAAGACAAATTGGTGAAAGTGTTGCGTGAAATTATTCGTCTAAATGTTACTCAAGAAGAGGCTGATGATATTGATCATTTGGGAAATCGTCGTGTCCGTGGTGTGGGTGAACTTGTACAAAATCGTTTTCGTATTGGTCTTGCGCGTATGGAACGTATCATTCGTGATCGTATGAGTACTATGGACATTGAGACTATTGTTCCAAATAAATTGATAAATGCTCGTCCAGTTATTTCAGTTATTCGTGAGTTTTTTATGAGTTCACAGTTGTCTCAATTCATGGATCAAATCAATCCTTTGGCTGAGCTTGAACACAAGCGTCGTATTTCTGCTTTGGGACCTGGAGGTTTGTCTCGTGACAGAGCTGGTTTTGAAGTTCGTGATGTTCACAGAACTCACTATGGTCGTATTTGTCCAATTGCTACTCCTGAAGGACCAAATATTGGTCTAGTTGGACATTTGTCTACTTTTGCCAAAATAAATAAGTTTGGTTTCCTAGAAACTCCTTACAAAAAAGTGATTAGTCTGGTCAAAAATGAAGCAAGTTTGACGACCGGTGAAATTGCCAACATGGAAGTAAAAGGTATTGTCAAAGTTGGTGATAAGATTACTAGTGAAATTGCCAAAAAATTAGAAAAAGAAAAAGGTCTGACAGAAATCAAAGTTAGACCTCGTGTTTCTAGTGAAATTGTTTATCTTAATTCTTTTCAAGAAGAAAGAACTATCACCTCTAGTGCTACTACGCCGATGGACAAAGATGGTTACTTTCTTGAGGAAAGAATTTCTTCTCGTGTCAATGGCGAACCACAACTTATTGATTCAGAAAAAGTTGCTTACATTGATGTGGCTTCCAATCAAATTTTGTCAGTTGCTACTAGTCTGATTCCATTTTTGGAACATGATGATGCGACTCGTGCTTTGATGGGTACCAACATGCAACGTCAAGCTGTCCCTTGTATTAAACCCGAACCTCCTTTGGTGGGAACTGGTGTGGAGAGAATTGCCGCTCTAAATAGTGGTTATGTATTTACAGCTCCAGCCAACGGTGAGGTTACCTTTGTAGATGGTGCAAAAATTGAATTTACTGATACTAAAGGAAAAGTTACAACATACAATTTATCAAAATATATTAGATCAAATGCTTCTAGTAGTATCAACCAACGTCCAACAGTTACTCTTGGTCAAAAATTGAAAAAAGGTGATCCTATGTCTGATGGTCCAGCTATCAAAGACGCTGAATTGTCTTTAGGGCAAAATGTTTTGGTCGCTTATATGATTTGGGAAGGTTTCAACTATGAGGATGCTATCATCGTTTCTGAAAGACTTGTTCGTGATGATCGTTACACTTCTATTCATATTGAAGATTATACCATCAATGTTCGTGAAACAAAGCTTGGTGAAGAAGTCATTACTTCTGACATCCCAAATGTGAGTGAAGAAAAATTACGTCATCTAGATTCTGAAGGTGTGGTACGTATTGGCGCTGAGGTTCGTTCTGGTGATATTTTGGTTGGTAAAATTACTCCAAAAGGTGAAAC
>PFBU01000035.1:0-3184 GCA_002773185.1 Candidatus Magasanikbacteria bacterium CG10_big_fil_rev_8_21_14_0_10_36_16
CTTGATATTTATAGCCACCACCGAAGGCTCATCTATCACAATACCTTTTTCTGGAGTATAAACAAGGGTATTTGCTGTACCCAAGTCTATGGCAATGTCTTTGCCTATTTTTCTAAAGAAGTTTTTGAACATAAAAACACGAATCTTAACACGAATATACACGAATTAAAAACAATTTAATTATTTAATAATTTATCAATTGTAATAATTTCAACTTTTGTTTCATTACGTTTCTTCACTTCCACACTATCATTTGCTAAAGTTTTTGGACTAATGATGACACGAAGAGGAATACCAATAAGATCACTATCAGCAAATTTTTCTCCTGCTCTGACACCTTGTCTATCATCATATAAAACTTCTTTATTTTGTTTTTTCAAAGTTTCATATAGTTCATCAGCTTTCTTCACATCAGCTTCTTCGCTACAAAGTGACACAAGATGGATTTGGAAAGGGGCGATGCTTTCTGGCCAGACTATACCTTTGTCGTCAGCTAGTACTTCTACAATTGTTCCCATGAGACGTGAAACTCCAATACCATAAGAACCCATAAAAACTGACACCTGCTTTCCATCTTGGTTAGTATACAACAGCCCCAGAGGTTCAGAATATTTTGTACCAAGAGTATATATGTCCCCAACTTCAATAGAACGAGCTTCTTTGAAATCAAAATCTTCTTTTTTGAAACCAAAATCTGTGAAAATTTCCTCACTATAGTCTTGTTTGTTTATTGCTACTTTCTTTTTTTCGTCATATAAGATTGTGTCTTCACCTGCTTCAGATAGTGTCTGAAATTCAAAAGAGTATTTTGAAAAAGGCTGACCATTCGACATTGTCAAAAATGTTTGTTCACCGATACCGAGACGAGTAAATATTTTTATATAAACCTCTTTCATCAATTCATAAAATTCTAAATGTGTTTCTTCGTTAGTATGAAATGAATAAAGATCCTTCATTAAAAATTCTCTGCCACGCATAATCCCTGATTTTGCTCTAAGTTCATTACGAAACTTTGTCTGAAATTGATAAGCAAAAAATGGCAAATCTTTGTAAGAAGATACATATTGTTTCATTATCTCGGCAATTGGCTCCTCGTGAGTAAAAGCTAAACCTAGTTCTGTACCATTTTTTAGCTGTGTACGAAACCAATTATCTACAACCTCATCAGACCACCGATTTGTGGCCTCCCATTTTTCTTTGGTTTGTAGGGCTGTCATAGATATTTCTTGACTTCCTACATTATTCAACTCTTCTCTAATAATTTGTTTGATATTTTCCATTATACGAAGACCAAGTGGAAGAAAAGAATATACACCAGGCATTTCTTTGTAAATGTATCCAGCACGAATAAGCAACTGAGCATTTTTGGAGACTTCATCAGCTGGAGCTTCCTTTCTAGTTTTGGTAAATAATTGTGATTGTTTCATAAAATTAATTTTTAGTAAAGTTTATTTTAATTTGGAATTTTAACATCCTTGTAAATAAATGGAGATCCTACCCCATCAAAGGCGGACAAATAAAATAGAGATACAATTGAGATAATTCTCTAGCTGAGTTTGCTGTATCTGCTGACTCTGCTTTCTCACATTGATACTAATATAGTTTCAAGACCAGAGCCTTGGGTTACATTTGTTCGTTGTTTTTACCTCACGGACTTATATTTAACAGATATATTGAAAGAGACAATAAGAACGAAGATAACAAGTAACAAACTAGCAGTCACCATATTTAGATAATTTTGACCTTGCAAAAATAAAGCCAAAATTACAAATAATGATAAAAACATAGCTTGACGAAAACTTACTTCTACATAGCGAAACATTGGTAGGTTCTTGTCTCCAAATAATTTATAAAACAGGAAGAAAATAAGAGAAAGTGTACCCATCACAGACAAAAATAGACTTCCATAAAAAAAAGCAAAACCCGAGATGGGAGTTGTGAAAGGATCCACGTTGGTAATAACAAAAACCCAGGATAACCAACAAAGTATCGTGGCAAAGAGCATAGTGGCGATATATTGACGAAGGTTCATAAAAATAGGTCTATATAAGCAAAAACACAGCTTTGAAAAACTATGTTTATTCTACACTTTTTTTATGTGCTTGGCAAGTGGGATTTTTGGTGCGAATCAAACCAAATATCTGATCCTATCCACTTCATTTCTACCTAATTTTTCATTCAGTTTCTCTACTATTTGTGTTTGATTGAGTCTAATTTCTTGCGCCATGGCAGAGCTACTACAACTAATAGTCAAAGTACGGTTCTTGATAAATAGTGGGTTTGCAGTCAAAGCAAGCTCTTTACCAAACATATCTAATAGCACAACTTTGGCTTCCTCAACTATCTGAGAATTCTCCAATTGTTTTTTTAGTGGTCCTTTTTGGGTGAACCTACTATTTATTGTGTCTCCGAGGGAGGAAAAGGACATAACATAATTAACAAGAATAAATGGAGATAAAATTGAGATAAAGTAGAGATGATTTTTCTAAAATTTTTTTATTATCTCCATTGTATCTCAATTCTATCTCACAGTCTTTATATAATCTAACAAGAAATAAAATTTATACTTTCATTTATACTATTTATCTCAATCTTATTTCTTTTTCTTTATCTTACCACGTTTACATTCAAATTCAAAATAATCTCAAAAAATTAAACAATATAAACATAAACTGTGCCATTTTGTCTATCTATCGTCCAATCAGCTAATTTAAAAGCATTGGACACTATAAGACTCCCCGGTTTCATTTCTTTTTTTATTTTTTTGGCTAATTTCTTCATTCTGTGTGGAATAAAGTACATGGTCAAAATATCTATATCTTTCAAATTATAATCCCAAAAATTAGCGTTGATTATTTTGGCATTTTTTAATTTATTTTTTTTGATAAGAATTTTACTCCACAAACATAATAATGGATTTATTTCTATACCAATAGTATTGAAACCTTGTTTAGCTAGAGCCACGACTATCCGACCGTCACCAGAACCAAGCTCTAAGACTGTACTCGTTTTTGGTTTGTCTATCATTTCCAACATTTTCATGATTTGTTTTTTAGATGTTGGAACATAAGGTGCTGCACTAAACGTCGCAAAAATAATATACAACAAAAAAAATAATAAAATTATTAAAATTATTAAATAAACATATAAAATAATATTGCTAATAATCATAATTGTCTAAATT
>PFBU01000035.1:3222-6215 GCA_002773185.1 Candidatus Magasanikbacteria bacterium CG10_big_fil_rev_8_21_14_0_10_36_16
AAAGACATTTTTTTATTTTCATTCAAATAGAAAAATGTGAGTTTATCAATTTTTCCCAAGTTTTGATATTGTGGCAGAGTCTCTACTGCTATTTGATAAATAAGAAGCTGTTGTTTGTCGTCAATCGTCAATTTGTCTTTTGGTTGCCCGGTCTTATAATCAATAATTTCCAATTTATTTTCAGCTACTTGATCTATTCTATCTATTCTACCTTTGACAAAATATTCGCCTATCTTAATTTTGAAACCACCTTCAATCGTGACTGGGATCGTCCAATTATCCTTTTGTGATTTGTAAAATTCTTTGAGTAATTCTTCACCTTTAGCAAAGTATTCTTCTTTTTGATTTTTATTTCTGTACCAATCTGGAATCCATTTTGTTTTATATAGTGCAAGCAACTCTTCTTGACTTGGGACTTTTATTTCATTATCTTGTTTCTTTTCTACAGTCTTGGTTTCAAATAAAGAAATTTGTGTGGCACTATTCAAGTCCTGAACTTTTTCATAAAAAGCCTGCAAAGTGCCATGAATAGTATTACCAAAACTAAAATGCGGACTGCCCTTGCTTGGCAAATTCAAAACATAAGCCAGCTTGTATTGGTAAGGACATTTTTGATAAGTGCTAATACGAGAATAGGAAAATACTTTTGGTGGAATATATTCTATTTCTTCGGGATTATTTTCTATTTGTATGTTCAATTTTTTAATTTCTTGCATCAGAGTTTGTTCTTTTTCACCCAAAGATTTTTCTTGGTCAGTGAATTTTAATTCAGCTAAAAAACGACTAATTTTTTTGGCTCTAGTACCACCATAGCTACTTGCACTTGTCAAAAATAATCTCTGTTTAGCTCGAGTTACAGCAACATAAAAAAGCCGACGTTCCTCTTGATAATGCAAGTCATTTTTTTCCAAATATTTTTCACGAATAAGTTCGTCTGGTAATGAAATTCCTTCACTTTTTCTTCTGGTTGGAAATCTTTCCTCTACTAAATTGACAATAAAAACATTTTTGTATTCTAAACCTTTTGAACCATGTACTGTGATAATGTTGACAGAATCTGGTGTATCTTTGATTTGATTTATCTTGCCACCATCTCCTGACTCAATAATAAATTCATAATTTTCCACAAAACCTGCAACGTGACTTCCTGGTACATTTTCTTCATAAGTACGAATCAAATCAAAAAATTGTTTGAGATGATAAATTTGTCTAATGACATTTCTATTTCCTTTGTTTTCTTCAATAGTCAGGTAAGATAAATAACCAACACTCTCCATAAATTGATAAAGAATAGCAGTTGGTTTTTCAAATTTACTTTGCTTTATACCTTCGTGACAAGCACTGAGTAACTTATCTGCTATAGCCACAGCGTGATCAGACAAAAAGAATTCACGAGATCTTTTTAACACTTCGTAATAAAACATACTTTTTCTTTTGGCCGTACTTGTCACTTTTTGTAAATCATTTTGACTAAATTCTAAAAATGGCATTTTGAGCAAACGAAAAAAAGCTTTGTCATCATAAATATTTGTGAGAAGTGTAAGAAAATTGAAAGAATCAATCACAATATCTTGACGGTAAAGTCCGGCCGAGGCTAAGTACTCAAAAGGAATACCAAAACTTTCTAAAGCATTGACAAAAGGTTCTACATGCGAGTTGGCACGGACTAGAATCGCGAAATCATCCCAATTACTGTCTTTATCAGTTTCTTTTATTTCAATAATTTTATTTATAACACCTGCTACTTCTTCGTCCACTGTTTCATAATGTAAATGTTCTATTTCTGATTTCAAATCTTTTAGACCACTTGTTAATTTTTTACTAATTTGTAATTTTTCTTCCAAACGATGAGGATTATTATTTTTGATAGATTCATAAGCCAAATCCAAAATCTCTTGTCCTGAACGATAGTTGTCTGTCAGCACAATATTTTTGGCATCGGGATAATCATTCTTAAAATTCATGATGATGGCCACATTGGAGCCACGAAAAGAATAAATAGCCTGATCATCATCCCCTACTACTACTAATTTATTTTCTTCGCTCGCAAGTAATTTTACTAATTGGTACTGTGCCCAATTTACATCTTGAAATTCATCCACCATTATATATTTGAATCTTTTTTGCAATTTTTTCAAAATATTTGGTCTATCTTGCAAAAGTTTGACAGTGTAAAAAATAATATCACCAAAATCCATTGCTTCATTGTCTAATAATAATTTTTGATATTTGTGATAAGCGTCAGCCAACTCTATCAATCTATTTTTTTCTAATCTTTCAGCATCGTCTTTATCAAGAATCAAACCTTCCACAAAATCTAAATAATTTTGTGTGGTAATCAATTCATCTTTAGCTTTGGAAAAATGTGTGAGAAGTTCGTGAATGTATTTGTTAGGACTTCCCATCGGACGATAATAATCAAAAGCAAACTCATAAATATGTTCACGCAAAAGTAACCAAGCATCAGTTTCATTTAATAATTTGAAATTATTAGGTAAACCAATTTCCAAGCCATATTCTTCCAAAACTTTTTGACAAAAACTATGAAAAGTAGAAATCTGCATCTCGGTATAGGGAGTTTCAATCAAATCATCTACTCTGTTTTGCATTTCTTCCGAGGCTTTGTCTGTAAAAGTAAGTGCCAAGATTTCTTCTGGCAAGGCTAATTTTTGCGCTACAATATAAGCAATTTTTTGAGTTATTACTGTAGTTTTGCCAGTACCAGCTCCGGCAATAATAAGCAAATTATCATCATTGTACTCTATAGCTTCTTTCTGGGCTTTGTTGAATTTTTTATTCATACTGAACGAAGTGAAGTATCTTTCCTAAGGAGAATATCAATAATTAAAGAAACCTTCACTTAAATTAAAATAAGTTAAGATACTGATATTCTACTACAAATCACTAGAAAAACAAAATCTCCCTGACTAAGGGAGATTTATTCCGCGTTTATCCGCGTAAGTATCTTTTTAATGTTTATACACCACAGCTAC
>PFBU01000035.1:6222-6351 GCA_002773185.1 Candidatus Magasanikbacteria bacterium CG10_big_fil_rev_8_21_14_0_10_36_16
ACAACAACTATCTTCTGATTCTTTTTCTTCGTTGCAGGCACATTGTCCATCATTACAACAAACATCCCTTGGTTCTAGTTCTTCTGTTGGTTTTTTTGTTTCTTCTGACATAATTTTTATTTAATAATT
>PFBU01000019.1:0-166 GCA_002773185.1 Candidatus Magasanikbacteria bacterium CG10_big_fil_rev_8_21_14_0_10_36_16
TTGGTCAAACAATGCTTGAAACCAATCCTCAAATAAAAATACTTTACGTTAGTTCAGAAAAGTTTACCAACGAATTTGTTTCTTCTGTCAAAGAAGGTCGTGCCAAAGAATTCAAAGATAGATACCGCAATGTTGATTTATTACTTATCGATGATATTCAATTCAT
>PFBU01000019.1:205-3299 GCA_002773185.1 Candidatus Magasanikbacteria bacterium CG10_big_fil_rev_8_21_14_0_10_36_16
TTTCAATGAACTTCATCAACAAGGTAAACAAGTGGTTCTCACAAGTGATCGACCACCAAAAGCTATTCCTGCACTTGAAGATCGTTTACGCAGTAGATTTGAATGGGGGATGATTGCCGATATTTCTGCTCCCGATTTAGAAACTCGTCTCGCTATTTTACAAAAGAAAGCGGGGGAAAAAGATTTCAAAATTGATGAAAAGTTGATACAATTCATTGCCACCAATATTCAAAACAATATTCGTGAATTAGAAGGTGCACTCAACAAAATAATTGCTTATCACGAACTAAAAAATATTGCTCCGACTGAAGAAACCTTGAAACAAGTACTCTCAAGTTTTGCCGAACAGAGCATGAAACGTTCACTTACTCCCCGTGAAGTCATTACCACTGTTGCTAGCTATTTCGATATTTCTATCGAAGATGTTCTTGGCAAAAGTCGTGAAAAAAAATTAGCTTTTCCTCGTCAAATAATAATGTTCTTACTTCGTGAAGAATTGAAATTATCTTATCCAAATATTGGTGATGAACTTGGTGGCAGAGATCACACTACAGCAATGCACGCTCACACTAAGATTGCTACCAACATTGATAACGATCTAAAATTGAAACAGGATTTGGAAATGATCAAACAAAGATTATATGCCAATTCGGTCTAAACAAAAAAAATAGAAATGTTGTGAAAAATCTTTCTTAAACAAATAATTAGGAAAAAGTTTCCACAACATTTCAATAAAAATATACATCAAACTGTTTATAATCAACACAAAAATAGTTAATAAAATAGTTAATAAAAAAATAAAAACACACAGTTCATACACAGAAAAAATCAACAACAAAAGTTATCCCATCCAAACCAACATTTGACAACACAAGTTAACAACAACAGACCTAACAAAAAAATAGCTCAACAAAAATAAAAAAACTACTTTTACACACTGTCCACAGGCTCTATAGTTATCTACTAGTTCTATAAATATATAATACAGTAAACGACACCTATGATGTTCACATGTACAAGAGAAAATTTAGAGTATTCACTGAGTTTGGTAAGCTCTTTAGCTAACAAACATACCAATCTTCCTATCCTAAATAATGTGCTTATCAAAGCTACAGAATCGGGTATTGAGGTAAGTACTACCAACTTAGAAATAGCTGTAAAAACTCAACTACGTGCCAAGGTAGAAAGTACGGGATCTTTTACTGTTCCTGCCAAAACTTTGACTGACTATGTCAGACTTCTGACCAACGAACAAGTGGAAATAAATCAAAAAGACAATGAACTTTTGGTTTCTTGTGGAAATTCAAGTACAAAAATAAAAGGATCATCTGATGAAGATTATCCAATTTTACCAGAGGTAGAAGAAATAAATTCTTATGTTTTGCAGGTAGAAGATTTCAAAAATGCTATTTCCAAAGTAATTATTGCTGTAGCCAAAAATGAAATTAGACCTGAACTTTCTGGAATTTATTTTTCATTTTTACCTGAAAAGTATAATGGTTTGGTTTTGGCAGCGACAGATTCTTATCGTTTGTCAGAAGCTAAAATACTAATCAAACAAGGTGAAGAAAAAAATATTAGCTGTATTGTTCCAGCTCGGGTGGCTTATGAAATCACTAGACTTTTACAAACTGCCAAGAGTCACGGTGGTGAAGATATCGTGCGTGTTTGGGTAAGTGAAAATCAAATTGCTATTCGTTATGATAATTTTGAAATGACTAGTAGATTGATAGAAGGAAAATATCCAGATTATACCCAAATTATTCCAGCTAGTTTCAAAACAACAGCTATTTTCCCACTCGACATTATGGTCAACAAAATCAAAGCTGCTAGTCTGTTTACTTCAACTGGTGTCAATGCTGTTTCTTTTGATTTAAATGTAGCTGAAAAAAATATTGGTGTTTCTTCTTCCAGTACTCAGGCTGGTGAACACACTTCGGAAATTGAGGCTGATATAACAGGAGAGGAAAATTCTATTTTACTTAATCATAGTTATGTTCTTGACGGTTTGTCACATATGGAAAGTGATAATATAGAGTTCGGTGTCAACAGTGCTGATGCACCTTGTATTTTCCGTCCGCAAGGCAAAGATAATTATTTGTATATTGTGATGCCTATCAGGCAGTAATTTTATAATTTAGTAATTTTTAATTTTAAAATAATTTAAAAACTTAACAATTTTAAAAACAACTTTGAGAAGTTGTTTTTTTTGTTGGATAATTTATTTTAGACATTCTTTACTATATTAATAAATTTATTAATTTGTTCCTTCAAATTTTCTTTTGAGGTATCAAATGTGTAATCAAATTTGATTAGTTTCAAATATTCTTTATGTAGAGGTTTTCTACGTTTATAAACTTTTATAGCCTGTAAGCCACTATCAAATAGCCAGGTTTTTCCGAAAGATTTTAATTTGTTTATAATGAATTTTTCTGGTGGTTTGACATGAATCCAAAAAGTTTTTAGATTTTTTTCTTTAGTTATTTTCTTTATGAAATTTCTGACTTCTGAAGCAATACAATCAGAATCTATCGTTACACTATATTTTTTGTTGATATATTTTTTAATTAGTAATTGTCCAATTTCCAATGTTCTTAGATAGTTAAAACCATTGTCCCTCAAAACGTGACGGATTTCATCTCCAGAGATTCTTAATAAATGTAATTTTTTGCTTATTGGTTTGACTACTGTAGTTTTTCCAGCACCGACTAGACCAATAGGGCAGAGTAGAATTTGTTTAGCAGGGATTTCTTTTGGTAATTTTATTTTACCTTCATAAATTTTGGTAATTTTTTTGAGATTTGTGTCGGATAAGTTATTACCAACTGCACTTTCGGTGATGAATATTTTTTTCATAATTTATATTTATTAATAAACATATAGACTTTCTAAATTATAATATAGAAAACAAAGTATGTAAACCAACAAAAAACCACCATTTTCTGGTGGTTTTTTACTATATTATTTTACCTCCGTATCTATACTTTCTATATTTTTGTTATTTGAAGTATCTGTTGTTTCAGAAATAAGTTTATATTGTCCTGGTACTGCGTTTTTCCAGGTCATTAGTATTTGTCCACTAAATAAATTGGAA
>PFBU01000019.1:3324-5001 GCA_002773185.1 Candidatus Magasanikbacteria bacterium CG10_big_fil_rev_8_21_14_0_10_36_16
TTGTACCATTACTTTCATAATATAAACTTACGTTTTTGATATTTTCCAACTTAATTGGTCGTAAGATTATAGTCTTTGGAAAAGAACTAATAGTAGTATAATCTTCCAAGAAAGTGGTTGTGGGTTTTACTTCACCTGCTTGCAAATTAAATTTGACATCTTGTTGTAATTTGTTGCCAACATCATCTTCCACAATTATTGTTAGAGTGTGTTCGCCAGGGCTTTGTTCCTGCATATAATAATGTAGGTTGAAGGGGTGTTGATTTTCTACACCCACATAGACACCGTCAAGCTTGTAATTCACCTTAGAAACGCCTCTGGGGGCACTCACAGCAACATCAGTGTCAAGTTGTCGGTCTGTAATGGTTTGTCCTTCTTCTGGATAAAATACTGTCAGAGTTGGGATAAGTTCTAGACTGTGGGCTGTGTCGTATTCAGTTGGTGGTTCGTCAAAACTTAGGTTCCAGTCAGGGTTAGCTTCTTTGTTTCTTGTTATCCAATCTTGAATGCCTTGTTCCCAGGCGGAAAATTGAGGATCATCTGCGGGGTTGGTTGGAGGATCACCGCGTGGGTCGTTTTTGTTGACATAATAAAGAATAGAGTGTGGTTGAATGTAGGTTCTTTCCTCCACATATTCTGGTGGTGTTGAACTCGTGGCCAAGTTACCAGTAGCTTTGTCCACTTGTAGAGTAATTTTACCGCCATCAGAACCTCTGAGGACTGGTTTGGTAGTATCATTGATTGGTGCTGGTGCAAATTGTTCTACAGGTGTATTTTTGAGAGCTTTTTGCATAAAGCTGTTCCAAATCTTGGCAGCTACCATACTACCACCATAGCCGGCTTTCATTGGTGTGTTGTCTGTGTTACCAGCCCAGACACCTGTGACCAGAGAAGGTGTGTAACCAACTGTCCAAGCGTCAACATAATATTGAGTGGTACCAGTTTTGACAGCCACAGGTCTGCCTGGTAGTGTGAGAACGCTGTTTAATCCAAAAACATAGGCGCGGGCAGCATCATCACTCAAAATATTGGAAATAGAATCAGCAATTTTGTTATCAAATACCTGTACACCTTTTTTATTTTTCCATTCTTCAAGAATCTTACCATCGGAATCTTCTACTTTTAATATACTTGTTAAATCGTGATGATAACCTCTATTGGCAAATATAGCAAAAGCATTGGTGTGTTCAATTAGTTTTACTTCGCCGCTTCCAAGTACCAAAGTCAAACCAAAGTCGCCATTACTTAGTGTAGTGTAACCCATTCTTTCAGCCATACTTTTGGAATTTTTTTCACCAACTAGATACAGCATTTTGACAGCTGGAATATTTAATGATCCTTGTAGAGCCTGTCGTACAGTCACTGGTCCGCGTTCTTTCAAATCGTAATCTTTTGGTATAAAAGGTTCTCCAGATATGGCAAAGTTAGTAACAGTATCAAATAAAACTGTGTCTGGGGTGTAGCCTTTTTCAAAACCAGCTGCATAAATAATTGGTTTGAAAGAAGACCCTGGTTGTCTTTTACCAAGAGTAGCCACATTGAATTGTCCATCAATAGAATCATCAAAAAAATTACGTGAACCAATCATTGCAAGAAATTGTCCAGTCTTTGGGTCTATAGAAACGAGAGAAGTGTTGTCTGCTCCCGCTGAATTCAAGATAGCATCAGCTTCATCAT
>PFBU01000046.1:0-1664 GCA_002773185.1 Candidatus Magasanikbacteria bacterium CG10_big_fil_rev_8_21_14_0_10_36_16
CTACCAATTCTCTAGCCAAGACACTCTTCTTAATTTCAGTGGAATAATCTACAAAAACAGCTTGCAAATTTTCATCTTCTGTATGATATTCTACGATGACTTCGTCAGCAATAGTCATACCCTGCTCTTTACGAATCTGATTTATAGTTCTGACAATCTCACGTACCAAACCTTCTTTTTTCAATTCTTCAGTCACATGAATATTTAGAGCCATTTTGAATCCCCAATCTTCTTTTTTCTTCAAGTGATTATTTTCTTTATCAAAATTTTCAAGCAAAACTTCTTTGACATTCAATTCTTCAGCTATAATATTTTTGGAATCAGCAAAAGCAAATTCAGCTCCTGAAATATAAAATTGTGATAATACTTGGCGTACTTTGATACCACTTTCTGAACGCATAGAAAGACCCATTTCTACCACTTTGCGGATTGTTTCCATTTCTTCCAAGACTTTTTTATCTATCAACTTTTCATTTACTTGTGGCCACATTTCTAGATGAACTGATTCTAATTCTCCACCCAATTCTTGATAAAGTCTCTCAGACATAAATGGTGTAAAAGGTGCCATCACTTTACTAAGTGTCATCAACACTTCACGAAGTGTCGCAACTGCTTGCAATTTGTCTGCACTATTTTCATCTTTGAAACGATCACGTGAACGACGCACATACCACTGTGAAAGTTCGGTAATAAAATCTAAAATTGGACGACTAGCTTCAGCAAGTTTGTATTCTTCCATTTTTTCAGTTACCTCTTTCAAAAGCCCATGCAACTTTGCGAGTATCCACTTATCCAAAATGTTTTTAGATTCAGTGTAATCTTTTTTTAAATCTGTGGAATCTGCGTTAAACATGGAGTAAAAACTAAATACATTCCAAAGAGTATTCACCACTTTATTGTAAACTTCACGCACATCTTTTTCAGAAAAATTCAAACCTTCAGCATACATCACCGGAGACGAAGCCAAATAATAACGAAGTGCATCAGCTCCATATTTTTCCAAAACAACCATTGGGTCTGGATAATTTTTGAGACGTTTTGCCATTTTCTTACCATCTTCAGCAAGCACTATTCCATTGACTATCACATTTTTGAATGCTGGCACTGACTCTTTTTTAGGAATAGAAGGATTTTTACCACTAGTAAGAGCTGTCGCCAAAACATGCAAAGTATAAAACCAACCGCGAGTCTGATCTTGACCTTCGGCAATGAACTCCGCCGGGAAACTAGCTTCAAATTTGGCTTTATTTTCAAATGGATAATGCATTTGACCATAAGGCATAGCACCTGACTCAAACCAACAATCAAGCACTTCTGGAATTCTAATAAAAGTCTTACCATCTTTTTCAAAAGTAACTTTGTCAATAATATGTTTATGCAAATCTGTTATTTTTTGTCCTGATAATTCTTCGAGCTCAGCCACTGACCCTATACAAACAGTCTCTCCGTCAACACTGCGCCAAATAGGCAAAGCTGAACCCCAATAACGATTGCGAGAAATTGCCCAATCACGGGCGCCTTCTAGCCACAAACCAAAACGCCCGTCTTTGATATGCTCCGGCACCCAATTGGTTTTCTTATTAGTTTTTAGCATTTCATCTTTTATCTCAGTCACTCTCACAAACCAAGAAGAAGTCGCGTAATTCAAAAGCGGAGTATCACAA
>PFBU01000046.1:1720-4747 GCA_002773185.1 Candidatus Magasanikbacteria bacterium CG10_big_fil_rev_8_21_14_0_10_36_16
GCCACTTTATTATTTCAACATCTGTTTTAGTATGATCATCTTTTGGTTTTACTTCTTGGCCCACAAAATCCAAAACATCAGCAGTAAATTGTCCATTCATTTCTACATGTTGTACCCAACCAACATTTTGTTCTTGACCTAATTTGTAATCGTCATCACCAAAAGCAGGAGCAATATGAACAATACCAGTACCATTTTCTGTTGTCACAAATTCACCAGTCACCACTCTGAAAGCATTTTCTGTATCAGCAAAATATGAAAACAATGGTTCATATTTTATACCAACCAATTCCTCACCTTTCATCGTACTTACCAATACATATTCTTCTTTATCTTTGGATTGAAAAACATCAGACACACGCTCTTTGGCCACGATATAATAATTATGTTCACCTTTGACAGCTACATAATCTATATCTTTGCCAACAGCCAGCAAAACATTGCCCGGTAAAGTCCAAGGAGTCGTCGTCCAAGCTAAAATATATAATTCTCTACCACCCAAACCTAATTTTTCTTTGAAACTTTCGTCAATCACACGAAATTTTGCAGTCGCTGACAAATCTTTGATGTCTTTATAACCTTGTGTAACCTCAAAATTGGAAAGAGGCGTCACACAGTGTGGGCAAACATGCATAGCCTTTTTGCCCTCATAAATAAGATCTTTGTTCCAAAGTTCTTTGAAAACCCACCAAACACTTTCCATGAAATCTATATCCATGGTTTTGTAATCATTTTCCATATCCACAAAACGCCCAATACGATGAATTGTCTTTTTCCATTCTTCAGCATAAGTCATCACCGTACTACGACAAGCTTCATTGAATTTTTCAATACCAAGTTCATCAATTTCTTTTTTTGATTTTAATCCCAAATCTTTTTCAATAATATTTTCTACAGGCAAACCATGACAATCCCAACCCCACTTACGCTCCACACGGTAGCCTTTCATAGTCCAGTAACGTGGCACTACATCTTTCATAACTGTTCCCACCAAATGTCCATAATGAGGCAGACCTGTCGCAAAAGGAGGACCGTCATAAAAAACATAAGGTTTATTTTCTGGACGCTCCAAAATAGATTTTTCAAAAATCTTTTTTTCGTCCCAAAGTTTTAATATTTCTAATTCGTTTTCATTGGCATTGTAAGGCATATATAGTAGTTAAAAAGTTTATTCCTCCCAAGGCGGATCCGCCTTGGGCGGAAAAGTTAAAAGTTCATAAAGTTAAATACACAATACCACATAAACAACCTGCCTGCCGGTAGGCAGGATTCCAAATAATAAACAATTTTCAAATCTCAAAAGTCTTGTTTATTTAACATTGTAATTTATTTCTCCTGATGAATAACAAATTGGAATTTGTAATTTTAGTATTGTTTATTACAAAAATAAAAACGCCCGTGTTTTCTGTGAGAACCCTAATCGGGTGGTACCATCTCACTTCCACATATGCGGCGCTTACTGACGGCTGTTACGGGCTTACCCGAAGGATTCTAGACCAACAATGGTTTTCTTTCCTTAGCGTGTCTACTTGTTCCAAGAGAGCTTTCTGCTGATGACAGATAATAACACTTTTATAATTGTATTCTTATTATACTAATTTTAGAGAAAAAGTCAAGGAAGTCAGTCAAAAGTCTATTCCGCCCAAGGTGCCTGCCTGTCCGGTAGGCAGGAATCCGCCTTGGGCGGAAAAGTCCTTAAAGTCTCTAAAGTCACTTATTCTGGCTACTTGTCCGCCTTGGGTGGATTCTGCTTATTTTGCTTATTCTGCTCTCTATGTTACAATATAGGTACAATAATTAACAAAAAATATGTACTCAAAAAAAATCTATATCGCTTCAGACCACGGTGGTTACCAACTAAAAAAACGTTTGATACGTTATATTGAAAATGAACTAAATTTAAAAATAGAAGACTTGGGACCTTACGAAAGCAATGAAAATGACGACTACCCTGACTATGTCATCCCACTTGCTCACAAAGTTGCAGAAGAAAACGTCCGCGGTATTGTAATTTGCAAAAATGGCGTTGGTGTAAGTATGGCTGTCAACAAAGTGACAGGTATCCGTTGTGGTATTGGTTACAATATTGCCGTTGCTGAAAGTATGATGAACGACGACAATACCAATGTTTTAGCCCTAGCCTCAAAGTTATCTTCCGAAGAACATGCTATGGTAATTGTAAAAAAATGGCTAGAAACTGAATTTGGCGAAGAGAAAAGACATGTTCGTAGACTAGAAAAAGTCGCGGAACTTGAAAAATAAAACGATACGAAATACGAAAATTACGAAACTACGAAAATTTAGTGGTTCGTAATTTTCGTATTTCGTATCCCTGTAAGATAAACCTCATTAAAAAATTTACTATGCAAATCATCCCTTCAATTTTAGTTCAAACCCCAGAAGAATTAAAATCTCAACTCCAAGCCCTCGGCAAATCCGTCAAAAGAGTCCAGATAGATATTGCTGATGGTATTTTTGTGAATAACACCACAGTTAGTGATCCAGACACTGTCCAAAAATATTGTCAGACAGAAGTAGAACTACACTTGATGGTTAGTCAGCCTTTAAAAGAATTGATGAAATGGCAAAAAGTAGAACAGGTAGTAAAAATCTTGGTTCATTTTGAAGCAGTCAAAAACTTGCATGACATTTTACCAACTCTTCACGCTTATGGCTGGGAAATAGGTATAGTTCTCAATCCAGAAACTGATATCAAAGTTTTGGATGAATATATTAGTGAAATAAAAGCTGTGATGTTTATGGGGGTAAATCCTGGCAAACAAGGACAAAAATTATTATCACAAGTTTTGGCTAATATCAAAAAATTCAAAACAAAATACACCCATATTTTTGTTGAACTTGATGGTGGTATCAACGAAAAAAATTTAGAAAAAATAATAGCAACAGGAGTAGATGCTATTTGTCCAGGCAGTGCTATTTTTGGCAATGAAAAAGCACCAAAAACAAATAATAAAAACCTGCAAAAAATTATCAACAGTTTGACTAAAAAGTAATTAGAATATAAAA
>PFBU01000072.1:0-3117 GCA_002773185.1 Candidatus Magasanikbacteria bacterium CG10_big_fil_rev_8_21_14_0_10_36_16
CACTCTCCACATTGTCTATCACGGTTTACTTTCAATAACAAATTTGCGTCACCATCGGTAGAAGACACAGTAGTAATAGATACTGGTGTGTAGTCAGCCCCTTTACTCTTGGCATAGGTCGCGACACTATCAAAAAATTTGTTTGGATTTTCGGTCTGGTCAAACAAAACGCAACCATCTACTTTACTAGCTTTGCCATCACAAGCATCTCTGTTGACAAACAAATCATCATTGGCAATCACGTTATAGCTTCGGTTGTCTGTAGGATCCACCAACTCTGTACATAGATTATATTTATTATCACAAGAACCTACCAAACCAGTATAACCAGCTGAGGCATTTGACCACAAACCATATTGGTTACTAGCACTCAAATAATCTGGATAACAAGCCTGCAAGTTTATTCCATCGCAAGTAACTCCTTCGGCACAATCAGCATCTTTTTTACAAAAATTCTTAGTAGTATCATTACATCTACCTACCCCATCAAAAAACCAACCACTAGCAAAAATAGCATTTACTTGTGTGGCATCTCTGTAAGTACAGATAGCACCACTCTGCGCAGGATCTTTGAAAAAACTCACAGTATTATTACCAGAAAATTGCTGACAAGAAAGCTGGTCTTGGGTACACAAAGTCTCACTATAATTGTTGATATCATTCAAAACAAATTTTTGGCCAAATTCATAAGAACTTGCTTTTGTTTTGTCTGGCAAAACCTGATTTTGTACACCAACTTCAGTACAACCAAGATAATTTTGATTACACTTGAACTCATCACGATAAGTAAGATAAACCAAATTAGCATTATTCGTATCTACATAAGGTATAGACACAGATGAAGCACTTACATACAATTTGTCAGTCACTGATGCATCACCTGAATACAGTTGCAATTTTCCTTGGACTTGGACAGCTGTAGAAATATAACAACTCTTAGCACCTTTTTCCAAATCACAACTGTAATCATTGATACCATCACTATTCAAATCTACATCACAAGTACTCTTCAAGGAAGAGTGTCCAGGAGGTTGACCCAAAACACATAAAGCATTGTAAACAGTAAACTTTTGTCTAGTGTCATTAGGAGGAGCAACACCCAAAGATATAAAATCCGAACTATTGAAAGCCTCTGGTCGAACATTATTAGTATCTACCAACCCTACACAACCTACAGCTTCAGCCCGACAGAGATTTTGAAAACCTATCAAATTGATTTCCCCACCGCTACGAGGAACGTATGATTTACAACCCAAATATTCGCCAGGGTAAGGGTCAAGTGGTGTAGAATCACAAGCCTGTGAAACATCATAACCTTCGGTTGTTTTCCAAGAATCCTTAATAATAGGCACATAATCACTTGGATTGTCGCCCATACTGAATAGATTAACATTGTCTATGAAGTAAGATGCTCCAGAAGTACCAGAAAAACTAATAATATTTGTACTAGTTGCACCATTGTATAACACAGGACCAAGTTTGTATTCTTTCCAATCAAAACCAATAATTGCGGGGACATTGTTACCAGTCAATGGATCCACAGTAAAATTACCTAGACGACCCAATTCAGAACTGGCGGTAGGAGTGTCACCAAAATACACCAAAACTTGGCTATTGTCTCCTCTAGCCCAAAAAGATAATTCATACCAACTTCCAGATTTTAATTTATCATTAATATGTAATTGTGTAGAACCACTGTGCACTTTCAAAGAATATGAGCCAACTTTAGTTGCTTCAGGCTCCACCGTCACATTGGTATCATTTTCTATTGCTATATTACCCCAATTTAATTTAGCAACTTTCAAAGCATCAGCACTACCATCGTTTGGTTCGAAACTGGTGGTATATATATTTTGTATATTATTACCAGTATTACCAATATATAGACGACAACCATTTACTACTGCTGGACAACTCTCTGCTTCACTTGGTATTGTCCAATACTTACAATAATCTCCAACAGCCTCATAAGTACCACCATTGGTACAACGCAGACAAGAGCCTCCAGGATTTGAACCATCCCACTTTCCACCTTTGGCTGTACAAGCACTTGAGTCTGTCAAACTACTATCATTGTTAAAATTAGCTTCAGTCTTACGAAGAGGTTGACACTGAGCTGAGACAGTGACTGTTTGAGACAACAATCGATAATATACATTACCAGTATCATCATACAAAGCACGACAATCAGCATCAGCAGCTTCAGGTCTAAAAGTATTGTGAACTAAAATATCATAATTGGTAGGATTACAACTGATAAAATTATTTTCAAGTGTTGTTTTATCATCAGCTACATAAGCTGGCGAACCAATCAAAGAGAGATCAGTAGTAGCCACAGGATCAACCAAACTCAGACCAACCAAATAGTCATGAGCAACAGAATCTATCTGCAACAAGCTATGTTTCTTCAAAACATAACCCTGGGTATCTGAACCTTCCCAAGAATAATAGGTCTTAGCATTGTCACTATCAGGTGACTGACAGTATTTCAAACTACTATAATACTCCAACTGTTCACCACCATTAGCACCCAAATTGGTAAATTCATCGCAACCAGCATATTGAGGGGCACAGCTCTGAACGTTAGAACCAGTAGGAACAAAATATAAAGGAAATTTTTCAGGTTCAAAATCAGTCTTATCTTGTTTGAAAGTTTCATAACCAACGCACTCTGCAGGACAACTATTATTACCAACTACACCTGTAAGCACAGTACCACCATCTTTTGGTGTATATTCATCACAACCAACTTCTTCTGGAATACAAACTTGAGCAAAATTGGAACATTTTTGAGCGTCAGGAACTGCTTCTGATAACTTGGTCAAATCAGCTTTCGTTTGTGGCCAATTTATTTCAATAGTGGAAGTATTGGTATCATAACAGTCCAAATAATCTGGAGCTTTTTTCAAATAAGCAGATTGATTAGTACTTGGATAAATAAACAAACTACAACCTACTACTCCTGCTGGACAAGTATAATTATCAATTTTGTTGTTGAAATACAATACTTGCTGTTTACCGTCGGATTGATCAGCCAAACTAATTTGATTATCAACTTGCCATTTACCATTTACCTGATTAGTACTATAGGCCTGACAACCAACAGAACCAGCGTTA
>PFBU01000072.1:3182-4539 GCA_002773185.1 Candidatus Magasanikbacteria bacterium CG10_big_fil_rev_8_21_14_0_10_36_16
TTGAGGCCCGATGACATTGTCTTCACATATGACTTCTGGTACTTTAAAAATCCAATTAGGATCTATCAAATGACAAAACGGAAAAGCAAGGTCTGGTGTAAGACTGTCATTACAATCATTATAGCCATCTACGACTTGTTGCAAAGTAACAGGATTATCTGGATTTGATTTCAAAGCTGCAATTTCAAAACCTAATGGCAAAATTCTAGCTTTACGCATTTTTTGGATATTGGAATAACAATAAGCTTTGGTATAACAACGAGGATCAGTGTTATTGACCAAATCAATCGGTGGAATAAGAACCCAATCACCATGTAACAAATTCACCTTTGAATCCATAGCTTCTCTAATTGTCATGGGATGATCAGTATCTGATCTCGTCAAAGCATCAGCCAAACTACCATCCATAATACAGTTGTCTAAACCAGGATTATCTGGACAAGAACTGTAATAATTAACAATATCATAACTACTCAAACTACGTTGCGGTATACCAGCAATCAAAAAAGAAAAAACATTATCAGCTATTTGTCTATTACTAACCAAAGTGGAAGCAGCAAAATTCAAAGGATCACCGCCACTCTCTGGTATAGTACCTTTGGTAAAGATACTTGTCAAAAGACTTGAAACCAAAGTGCTAGCGAATATAGACAATGCTGTTGGTAAAATAGCTATGGTTTGAGAACCATACAAACCAGCAATTTGACTACTACTTTGTTCACTTAGACTTTTGGCGGTAGCACTCTTACTCTCCTCACCAACAGTTTTAGCTGATGTTTTGATATTACCGGATATGAGTCCAGTGACAGGTTTGAAACCAGCACCTTCAAGACGTGAAACTGTAGCTGCGGCTTTTTGGTCTGAAACCAATTGATTCAATTTTCCTATAGAAGACAAAGCTATACCAAAATCACTTTGACTGGAGTCAAGAGAACTAGCAAACCTCTGAGAGAGTGTATCTTTACCAAACATATCAGGCACATTTGACCAATTGTCTACAAAATTAGACCAAGTACATTTGGCCTGTCCACCATTGACAGCAGCCGAACCAGAACCATAAACAGCCGAACCAGAACCTGAAATAGATCCTCCTACTCCTGAGACAGTAGATCCAATATATTTAGTAGCTGAAGCCCCAGCAGTTTTGAGAGAATTGGCAGCTCTATAGACATCACTTAAACCTGTTTGTAAATTTTTTAATACAGTTAAGTTTGAAGGTTGACAAAGATTCAAACCAACAGAAGATCCAAAACTATCAATAGCTCCAGCAGCGACATCTCCACCAACAGACTTAAAATAGTCACCTGGTGATTGATTAAAAGCCAAAGCACCTTGACCTTTACCACCAGCTGCAATG
>PFBU01000072.1:4545-5454 GCA_002773185.1 Candidatus Magasanikbacteria bacterium CG10_big_fil_rev_8_21_14_0_10_36_16
GCAGCATCATAAGCTATTCTACGCATAAAGATAGAAGCCCCATTTACAAGTGCCCCTAAAGCAGCCGAAAGCAAAGCTTTTTCAGCATTATCAGAAACTTTTTTACTTATGCCCAAAGTGTCTAACGTTGTATCTGCCACAATCAATTGAGCATAAACTGGTCTAGCAAAAAAAACACCAAAAATTTGAACAAAAAGAAAAAAAGTTACAAATATGGATAAAAAAGTTTTATTTTTAAAAAATATATTCATAATAATTATTGTACAGTAGTAGTGACAATTGGACTACTTTGTGTTTGATTGAGAGAACTTTGAGCCATCTTCAAAAGTGTAGCATCATCAATTCCTTGCAAATCAATCTCAGTAACCTTACCACTACTAATAAGAAATTGACGTAAAGCACTTGGATTATTCACCAAAGTATTGAAATCAGCTGTAACTGGAGTAGAACTATTAGACAAAGCAGGAGCCTGAGAATCCAACAAAATATCTATTGGGGTTTGGACATCAGACAAAAGCGGTGAAATATTAGCTTCGCTACTAGATGCTGTTGCATACTCATCTTGCACACAAGCCTGACCTTCTGGGCATAGTGGATCTGTACCACTGTCCACTTCTTGTTTGTCAGTCAAACCATCGGAATCAGTATCTGGCAAATAACGACTGGTACCATAAAAATTTATTTCTTCATAATCATTTAGTCCATCTTGGTCAGTGTCTATTTGTTGCAAACGAGTCGTCTCATCAAATTGTAAAGCTTGTATAGCATCAGCTTCAGCCTGTGAAATTTTGACAGCAAAAGGATTGTAAATATTATTGCGAATTTGTAAAAAACTCAAACCCACAGTCAGTAATGCAAATACAAACAACAAAACAAAGCCAGTCTTCTGACTTCCCGAAAGAATTTTTT
>PFBU01000004.1:0-3064 GCA_002773185.1 Candidatus Magasanikbacteria bacterium CG10_big_fil_rev_8_21_14_0_10_36_16
ATTCTGGGATTCCTGCCTGCCGGCAGGCAGGTCTCGACTTCGTTCACTCGTCCCTCGTTCACTCCGCTCGGAATGACGTTTCTATTTTATCTTAAAAAGGTGTGCACTACCGCTTGTAGGGGGAGCTAGAGGGGGTTAAATCAAAGAAGCAGGTCCTCATAACCCCTCCCAACCTCCCCTACCAGGGGAGGAGATAATAAAAAAATACTCCGCTTTTCAGCAGAGTGTTTTATTTTTCAAAGACAACGAGACTGGTAACTAAATTAATGTTTTCAACAAAGATAAAGACTTTTTTGTTCCACGTCTACCCTCGTAAAAATCTGAACAAATCCACGTTTACTCCAAATGTACACTCTTTTCCCACTCCCCCACTTTTTTCTTCAAACTTGGATATTTTTGGAAATCCATACCACGCGCTACATCACGGGCTAGCTTAATTATTTCTTTATCTTGCATCGTGGCAATTTTCAAATTCATCATACCACTTTGAGCAACACCATAAACGGCACCTGGTCCACGTACCTCTAGATCATATTCAGCCAAAGCAAATCCATCACTAGTTTTCTCAAAAAATTCTAGACGCTCTTTACTTTTGACAGAACTTTTAGTGGTAAAAAGGAAACAATAAGATTGATAGCTACTTCGACCAACACGACCACGAAATTGATGAAGCTGAGCCAAACCAAAATTCTCCGCACCTTCTATCATCATCACACTGGCATTAGGAATATTTACCCCAACTTCGACAACCGAAGTAGAAACCAAAATATCTATCTTACCATCTTTAAAATCGTTCATAACAGAATCTTTGGAACGCTTTCCGCCCGAGGCGGACCCGCCTTGGGCGGGCATTTTCCCGTGTAAGTAATCCACTTTGAGATCAGGAAAAATTTGTTTACTAAGTTTTTCAAATTCTACCAAAACAGATTTCTTTTCTTGACTACCTGTAAAATTATAATTTATTATTTCTATTTCATTTTCGTCTTTTTCTTTTTGTTCAATCAGCGGACAAATTACAAAAACCTGTCTCCCTTGTTTAACTTGCTCACGAATAAAATCATAAGCCTTTTGTCTGTTATGATCATCTACAAATCTAGTTTTTATTACTTTTCTATCTTTTGGCATTTGTTTGATAATAGACAAATCAAGATCACCATAAATTGTCAAAGCAAAAGACCGTGGGATTGGCGTCGCAGTCATGGATAAAAAATGAGGAACTAAAGCTGACTTACGCTGACTTAACGCTGACTTTTTATTTTCACGTGCTTCATCATAAACAATACGTTCAATTTCTACATCACTTGGTGAAAAATTTGCTAATAAAGCTAATTTATAATTAGAACCTTTCAAATAAGTCCACACTTGT
Organism: Candidatus Magasanikbacteria bacterium CG10_big_fil_rev_8_21_14_0_10_36_16; assembly: GCA_002773185.1. Classification (GTDB taxonomy): domain Bacteria; phylum Patescibacteriota; class Patescibacteriia; order Magasanikbacterales; family UBA922; genus UBA1557. Next base: position 1,367 of record PFBU01000004.1, read on the forward strand.
GTTTTTTCATTTTTTCCTATAAATTTCAAAGCTTTAAGTTCTATTATTATTTTATCTTCAACCACAAAATCTGGTCGATAAACACCAATTTTTTTACCATCATACATTACAGACATGGTTTTTTCTTTTTCAAAAACAAGCTTTTCTTTTTTGAACTCTGCTTCCAAAGCATTTTGATACAAAATTTCTTTATGTCCAAGTCCCAAATTTTTTCTAACAGCAAATAAACACTTTCTAATTCTATAAGTCAAATCTTCATACAAAAGTTCAACTTTGTCACCCACATCAACATCATTATTTCCGCATGAGTCTGCCTCTGTCTGCGTCTGTCCGCGAATGAGCGAAGCTCTTTGTTCTACCCCGAAACGGTGTTGTTCGTCAACAATGACTAATGCTAAATCTTTGAATTTTATTTTGTCCGAAAGCAAAGCATGAGTACCGATGATGACATTTACTTCCCCATTCATAATCTTATCTGACAATTGTTTCAAAGATAAAATATCTTTTTCTTTATTATCTCCATCCATCTCTATTTTATCTCTATTTATTTCTTTATCTTTATTTATAAATCTCATTGATCTTGTAAGCAAACAAATTTTAATATCATGTCCACTCAAAAGTGAAGTGAAAGATTCATAATGCTGTTTTGCCAATATCTCTGTCGGCGCCATGATAGCCACCTGATAATTATTCAAAACTGTATCCAGAGTTGCCATGGCCGCTACCACAGTTTTTCCCGAACCAACATCACCTTCAAGTAATCTATTCATTGGTACACCTTTTTCTAAATCTTGAATTATTTCCCAACTAGCCACTTTCTGATCTTTGGTCAACTCAAAAGGTAAAGATAAAACAAAATCTTGGATAGACTTTTCTCCGAATTTTATTTTGGGAGCTTTGGACACTTTGATAGATTGTCTAAGCATCTCCGCTCGCAGTTGCAAAATAAAAAGTTCATCAAATTTCAATCTCTTTTCAGCGTGATTAATTTCATCTTGATTTTCAGGAAAATGAATTGCTCTAATAGCTTCTTTTAGCTCCATTACATCGGCCACATCACGCACATCATCTGGAAGCCACTCCTCTATTTCGTCAATTTGGTGTATAACTTGACTAACTAAAAAACGTATTTGTTTTTGGGTTACACCAGCTGTCAAAGAATAAATAGGTACAATTCTAGCTGTATGCATTGTTTCTTTTTTTACTTTTTCAAAAGAAGGTCCAGTCATTTGCAAACCAAACATATCTGATTTTATTTTACCAGAAAAAAACATTTCATCACCCACATGCAAAGTTTTGGCTATAAAAGGTTGACCAAACCAGACTACGCGAAGTCTCTCAGTATCATCTGAAATCAAAGCCTCTGTAATAATTTTTTTACTTCTATAACTTCTTTTACTATTTATCAATTCTATTTTTGCTTTTATTGTCACTTCTTGTCCTGCTTGCAAATTGGATATATTCAAAATTTCACTATAATCTTCATAACGAAATGGAAAATAAAACAATAAATCCCCTACTGTCTCAATACCAAGAGTGGACAATCTCTTTTCTAGGGTCTTACCTATTCTATTTAGCTTTGTAACTTTGGTTTTCAAAGACATAAAAAATGAAAAAAACTATTCGTTAATTCTTAATCCTTAATCCTTAATCCTTAATCCTTATATATATTGTATCAAAAAACTCCCTTTTTGGGGA
>PFBU01000004.1:3168-4468 GCA_002773185.1 Candidatus Magasanikbacteria bacterium CG10_big_fil_rev_8_21_14_0_10_36_16
CAAAGCAAAACTTTAATCAAAGTAAATATATATTATTTTAGCAATCTTGTCCGCCTAGGGCGGAAACGACGAGAGCCTTTTTAAAATACGAAAAGATTATAACCCAAAAAGACTTTTTTGTCAATAAAAAAACTTGGTTTTAAACCAAGTTCTTATACTAATTTTGTCTAATGTATACGCCACTTTCTGGCAATCATATCACTAAAAGGTTCTTCTTCTTTCTCCAAATTTTCATCTATAAAAGAACGCAGAGTGATTCTAATTTCATTTGGGTCATTATCCATCAAAGGTACCCGCAATCTAGGTGTAAAATTACCAACTGTTTCTACATACAACATTTTCAATTCATCTCCTGGATTATAAATAATATAAAATTCGTTTAATTCAGAGTATAGATAAAATCTATCATTTACAATCACACCCAAATCAGTAATACGAAAAGGAATAATAATTGGCTCTTGATGTGATTGTAAAAAAATAATAATAATAAACAAAATCAAAATAAGCGAAAACAAAAAGTTGGCTGAAAGCAAAGAATAGACTATCAAGGACACACCAATAACACCCATAATAATATACCAGGCACGATTTCTTTCATGCTGTTCATATTCTGGAATACTCCACTCATGTAATACTTCTCCAATATTTAAATTTTCTTCTAGTTTTTTAGGCATAGGTTTATATATAAACTTATGTATATATAATAGCACATTTACATTACTTAGTCTATGAACTCTAAAAAAATTGAGATAATAGAGATCCTCCCCCACCAAAGGCGGACAGGCAAGGCGAACAGGTACATTGAGATAAAATTTGCTGTATCTACTGTATCTGCTGATTGTACTATACCTGCTTTTTAAATAAAAAACCTCCCAACTTAGGAGGTCTTTCAAAATTTGAAATAACTATTAGATATCTAGGTTGTCGATAGCACTAGTATCTACATCTTCCATAACACTACTAGTGGTAGTAGGTGTGGATTCTGGTCTACGGTGTTGTGAACCTTCTGGTTCATTGATTTTTAAGTTTACAAGTGCATTGTTCTTAGCTCCAACAACTTTTAGTAAAGTGCGGATAGCACGAACAGTATTACCACGTCTACCAATGACATAACCGATGTCAGTTGGATTTAGATCCAAAGTGATAAGCACGCCACGTTCATCTACTGTACGAGTAGCTTTTACTTCGTCTGGATTGTTTACAATCGCTCTAATGACGAATTCTATAAATTCTTGATCTTGTACCATATCTTTTCAATGTTACATTGTTAATAAAATTTACGATTTTATACTGTATTTTC
>PFBU01000053.1:0-7084 GCA_002773185.1 Candidatus Magasanikbacteria bacterium CG10_big_fil_rev_8_21_14_0_10_36_16
AGGTTTTGGAGTTTTGGAATTCTTTATCTCATCTCATGGTACTAGAAAAGGTTTGTCAGATATGGCGCTTCGTACTGCTAACGCTGGCTATCTTACTCGTCGTCTCGTGGACGTTGCTCAAGAAGTGGTAGTCAAAGAAGAAGATTGTGGCGATACTGTCGGAGAATTATTTACTCTAGAACAATCCACACAAATGGGAGAAAAATTATCAGAACGTGTACTTGGTCGTTATGTTTTGGAAGATATAAAAAAAGGTAATAAAATAATTGTCAAAGTTGGTGGAGTAGTTGATGCTGAAGCTGGACGTATTATTGAAAAAGAAGAAATAGACAATATTCACGTTCGTTCTATTTTACAATGTCAATTACCAAAAGGTGTGTGTACCAAATGTTATGGTTTTGATTTGAGTAATCGTCTTCCTGTCAAAATTGGCACAGCAGTAGGTGTCATCGCCGCTCAATCTATTGGTGAACCTGGTACTCAGCTTACTATGCGTACTTTCCATTTGGGTGGTGTGGCTGGTGGTGGGGATATTACTCAAGGTTTGCCTCGGGTAGAAGAATTGTTTGAAGCTCGTAATCCAAAACGTAAAGCTATCTTGTCCGAAGTTGCTGGTAAAATTGAAATAGAAGATGCCGATGGTAAAATTATTACCAGCCCAACTGGTAGAAAAATATTTGAAGGACGTCGTGGACAAAAAATTGTCAAGGTACATCATGAAGGTACTGAAGAAATGGTTTTTGAAATAAACAAAGAAGATGATGTCAAAGTTGTTGATGGTCAAAAAATCAAAAAAGGAGATAAAATCGTTATTCGTGGTGGTTCGGGGGAAGAGTTAAAAGCTACTTATCCTGGTACTATCCGTGTTGATGGAGATAATCTAGTTCTTGTCTATGATGGTAAAACTACCAAAGAATATGTTATCCCAATGGGTTATAAACTCTGGGTCAATGACAATGATCAAGTAGAAAAAGGTACTCAACTTACTGAAGGCGCTATTGATCTAAAAGAATTGTTTGAACTAAAAGGTCAAGACGCTGTGAAGAGGTATGTGTTGGCTGAAATTCAAGAAATCTACGCTTCTCAGGGTCAAAGATTGAATGATAAACATATTGAAATTATCATCAAACAAATGTTTAGTCGTGTCTTCGTGGAAGATCCAGGTGAAACAGAATTACTTCCTGGTGAAATCGTTGAAAAAGCGCAACTTATCATCGCTAATAGACAAGCTAAAAAAGATGGTCTAAAGTTGTCCAAAGCTCGTGAGATGCTGATGGGTATTAGTAAGATTTCCCTTACCACCCAAAGTTTCTTATCAGCTGCTTCTTTCCAAGAGACTTCTCGTGTTCTCGTAGCTGCCGCTATCACTGGTAAGATAGACTATTTAGAAGGTCTAAAAGAAAATGTAATTATCGGTCGTCTAATTTCAGCTGGTACTGGTGTATCTGGTATTCCAGAGTTGGACGAAAAACATGCTTCTGAAGCTGTCGTAGAAGAAGTCGTGGTTGAGTAGTAGTTTATATAAATTAAAAACTCCTCGTAAAAGCGGGGAGTTTTTTGTACCAATAAAACAGGGTAATAAATGGCACTAGTGTTTAAAGTGATTTATCAATGTTTATATTAGATACCTGAGTGTTTATTGTTCTTGGATCAAAGTCACTGGCAGAGTTTATGTCTTGTCCGATTGTGTAATTTATGAACAAGAAATCAGGTATATCTTTTATTTTTATAGCCCAGTCACTACCATAGAGGCTTATAGCCACTTGTTCATTTTTTATGTGTCTTAAAATACCGCCTTTGTCTATAGCATAAACTTTTGGATCTGTAGTTATTTTGACTAGTTTGCTTGGATGATATGTTACATTTCCTCCTATCATAATATTTTCCATTTGTGTAGGTGAAATTGTTTTTACACTAGAAAAATTACTATACCAAGTTTTGAAGATATCTTCACTATAAAAAACATATCTTTTGTTATTATTACCAAGATAATATACAGCTGGGCTAGTAGATGATTTTATAAGGTTTCCAGGTAAGACTACGGTTTCAGTCTGTGTGGTATTATCATTTGTATTTGTTACTGGAGTAGTACTAGTAGCTTCTTCTCCTATACAAGTTAACTTTTTGCTTATTATTTTATTGTTTACTAACCAATAAGCATATTCTTGAGATATAGAACCTCTAGTTATGTTTGTGTCTCTATTAGATATAATACCATCTTTATTAATTTCACATGTTTTATCAGTGTTGGCATTGTAGAGAAAGTATTTGTTTTGTGTTGTGTCTCTCCAAAGTAGCATATTACCGCTTCTAATTTCTACAATTTTGTTATTTGCATGTGTTGTTTCGAGAATAGTTTTGGTTATTTGTCCTGTCTGTGCATCAAAACGGTAATAATTTGGCTCCATTGTCAATACGTCTGTTGATTTATCACCAATAGTATACCTGTTACTGTATTTGTTGTTCCAGAATTGGTAGTTGTCTGATAAACTTATGTGTTCTCTGATTATTGTAGTAGTTTTACTATCCAAATTAGTTATGCGGTAGCCAAATAACTGGTTAATACCACCTTGTGCCTCCCATGCTTTTGATAACAATTGTTTATCTCCCAATGCATAATATTCAAAATTAGTTACTTTATTAGGGTTGGTGTCTTCTCCGTCGTTTATTCTTTCTGAAGGAGAAGTCTTGAATAAAGCAAATTCAGGATTATAGAAATTGTATAGGTCTTCCACAGCATTTTCACCTGAAAAACCATCTACAGGAATTTGACTTTTTAGACCGTAACTCGTACCTGTATTCAAATCATATTGTTTGTTATAATCTGCTCTACTACCAAGATTATATACAAAAAAATGGTTATTTATCATATTGAATATATCGACACCTTCTTTTTTTTCTAAGTCGCTAATTTGAGAAAAATCAATAAGTTTTTGTACAGTTTTATTACTAAAACTATATTTGTATAATGAGGAATTTAGACCATAAGGAACCCAGTAAATTCCATCTGCCAAAACTGTAAGACCTGCAAAAGCATGATCACTATGTTGAGTACTTATTTTTGTATTTATGTTTGTGTTAATATCATGTATATAAACTTCGCCGTTCAGTGTATAGGCAGATACATTCTGATAGGAGTCCATTTGGTCATAACCGTCTGGGGACATTTCAGCGGTTACTTGTTTGCTACCATAGACTAAAGACAACAATGTGATACTACATACTATAATGATTTTTTTTATCATAAGGGTATAAGTTTATTATAAATATGTTATGAATTCATATTTACATTAATAATGTATAATGTGATTATTTTTTTATTATACTACATTATGGATTATTTTGAAAATTTTGTACTGTTGCATAATTAAAGTTACATTCTGTGGATGCTTGATTTTCCCTTTAAAATATGCTAAATTATACTTAAGTAAACATAAATTTTAAATATTAAAAAATATGTCTGGACACTCAAAATGGCACCCCGCAGAACTTCCTTTCAGTCAGTTTGCGGGGCAGGCGTGGTAGTTTGGATATACTTCAATTTAATCAACATAAATTTGTAATTTTATGTCTGGACACTCAAAATGGCACAATATACAGGGGAAAAAAGGTAAAGCTGATAAGGCTCGTAGTAATTTGTTTACCAAATTAGCCAAGACTATCACGGTCGCAGCTCAGCTTGGTGGTGGTGACATGGAAATGAATTTCTCTTTACGTTTAGCAATTGACAAGGCAAAGACAGGTAACATGCCCAAAGACAATATTGAACGCGCCATCAAGCGTGGTACAGGTGAACTTGAAGGTGGAGTCCTGCAAGAAGTAATTTACGAAGGTTATGGACCTGGTGGAGTGGCTCTACTTATCAAAACAGTGACTGATAATATCAATCGTACTATTTCAGAGTTGAAAGGTATTTTCAACAAATTCAATGCCTCTTTTGGTGCCAAAGGTTCGGTTCAGTGGCAATTTGAAAATGTAACTGTAGTGCGTATTACTGCTGAAGAAAAATCCAAAATTAAAAATTGGGAAGAAACCCAACTTGAGTTGATGGATTTTGGAGTAAATGATATTATTGAAAGTGAAGAGGGTGTAGAGCTCATTGGTGCCAAAGAAAAATTTCAATCCATTATGGAAGAAGTTGAAAAGTTGGGTGTAGGTGTAGAGACTTCTGGTCTTGAGTGGCTCCCCAAAGAAACTATTGAACTTTCTGCTGATAAATCTGAATCTCTTGAAAAACTTGTAGAAGCTTTGCATGATCTGGATGATATTGAGGATGTATATACTAACGAATCTTAGAAAAAATAAACAATATTCAAATTACAAATTCCAAATAATATACAAAATAAAAATTACAAAATTGTTTATTGTGTATTGTAATTTATTTGGAATTTGTTTATTTTTATTTGTATATTTTAAAACTTCTTTAACTAATATATCAGTTTAAAAATTTGTTTTATGCAAAAAAAGAAAACAGAGAGAATATTAGGAATAGATCCTGGCTTCGGGCGTATTGGTTGGGGAGTGATTGAAAACAAAAAAGGCAAATGGGTTGGTGTGGCTTATGGTTGTATTGAAACTGACAAAAAAGCTGATTTTGTCACAAGATTAGAAGAAATTAGTATTGATTTAACTGCTATAATAAAAAAATATAAACCAGAGTTTAGTGCTGTCGAAGAATTATTTTTTTACAAAAATGTCACGACTGCTATCAAAGTTGGCCAAGCTCGGGGAGTGATTTTGCTCACACTAAAACAACAAAATGTCATAGTTTATGAATTTACACCTTTACAAGTCAAACAAAGTATCACCGGTTATGGACGAGCAGAAAAAGGTCAACTTCAACGTATGGTCAAGCTGATGCTTGGGGTGAAGAAACCAATCACCCCAGATGACGCTGCTGATGCTTTGGCTGTAGCGCTGACTTGTAGTACAGGGTTGAGGATGTTGAAAATGTAAAATTTTTTAGAAAACAAAAAACACCAGTTCAAAGCTAGTGTTTTTTGATGTAAAAAAATTATTTAGTTTTTATTACATAAGTCTTAGCCAACAAATCATGCCAGCCTTGTTTTTTTGGATTGAAAGCAACCCAGATGAAGCCAATCATAAAAGGTATTGCACTAAGTATCATAGAGAAGTAGCGGATGAAAGTTTGGGCTACTGAAATATTTTTGTTTTGTTCATCAACAATCTTCAAACCAAGAACCATCTTACCTGGAGTGGCAGATTGCCAGATCCAAAAACCTGCAAAATAAGCTATGTTCAAGAGAAACGACCAACCTTGCATGCTATAGTTGGCAGACATATGGCCAAAAGAGTAATTGTAGCCGTTGACGTGTAAAATTTTGGATATTATACCAATTATTATACCATCTATGATTAAAGCCAAAAGTCTAATCCAAAATCCGGCGTAATGTCTTTCTGTGGTTTTGACATCGGCTATCGGTGGATTTGCTACTATGGTTGACTCTAATGAAGGAACCTCTGTCTTTGTGCTTGTTGTTGGTTGACTTTCCATATTGGTTATATTTATAATTAAATATATGAATTATATAGTATTATTTTAGCATTATTTGTCTATTTTTGGCAATAGTGGTCTAGTATTTATGTTTGAATTTTGGTAAAATGTAGATATTACAAATTAACTCCCCCCTCTCACGAGAAGGGGGACGAGAAGATTCAATCCATTGTAGAATTTCTATAAGAAAGTTTTTTCTCAAACCCGTAAGTTTTTGCGGGATAATCATGCCATATTTTTATGCCTCAAAAAATAAGAATCGCTATCAATGGTTTTGGTAGAATAGGTCGTCACGCTTTCAAAGTTGCTCAAACAAAAAGAAACGTTGAAGTAGTTGCCATCAACGATTTGACTGATACTAAGACTTTGGCACATTTACTCAAATATGACACTGCTTATCCTGATAGCAAATTAAAAATTGGTTTTGATGAAAAAAATATCATTGTGAATGGCAAAAAAATTCCAAGTTTTGCGGAGCGTGATCCAAAAATGTTGCCTTGGAAAAAAATGAAAATAGACGTGGTGATTGAGTGTACTGGTGTTTTTCGTACTTCAGAATTAGCAGGATTGCATTTGCAAGCTGGCGCCAAAAAAGTGGTTTTGTCAGCTCCTGGTAAGGGTGAAGATATTCATACTTATGTACGTGGTGTCAATTGTGGTACTTACAAAAACAACAAAGAAAAAATTATTGACAATGCTTCTTGTACTACCAATTGTACCGCTCCAGTTATGCGTGTGATGGAAAATGACTTTGGTATTGAAAAAGCAATGTTGACTACTGTTCACTCATATACTGCTGACCAGAATTTGCAAGATGGTCCACACAAAGACCTTCGTCGTGCTAGAGCCGCAGCTCAAAATATTGTCCCAACTTCCACAGGTGCTGCTATTGCGACGACTAGAGTAATCCCAGAACTTGTAAATAAGTTTGATGGTTTGGCTCTTCGTGTGCCGACTATTACAGGATCACTCACAGATTTTACTTTACTTCTAAAGAAAGATGTGACAATAGAACAAGTCAATAAGGTCTTGGTAAAAGCCAGCAAAACTTACCTCAAAGGAATTTTGACAACTACGACTGAAGAAATTGTATCTTCCGACATTATTGGCAATGTACACTCTTCTATTGTTGATCTTAGTCTGACCAAAGTCGTGGCTGGTAATATGGTCAAAATTATTTCTTGGTATGATAATGAATGGGGTTATGCTAATAGGTTGGTGGAGATGGTTGAAATCGTTGGAAAGAACTAAGAGAAACTAGGGACGGGGAATCCGCCCAAGGCGGACAGGTGAGGAATGAAAAATCCTAAACACGAAATTTATAAAATTATGAAAAAAGGGTTCTCCCCCTATCAGGGGAGTTAGAGGGGGTTCATCTATGAGCAAGACGTTTTATTTTGCTAAAGACCCCACCTAACCTCCCCTAGTAGGGAGGAATTCATAAAATTTATTTTTATGAAGACTATTAATAAACTAAAAAATCTTTCAGGTAAAATTGTCCTACTTAGAGTTGACTACAACGTACCTCTAAAAAAAAGTAAAATTTTGGATGACGAAAAAATCATAAAA
>PFBU01000053.1:7119-21779 GCA_002773185.1 Candidatus Magasanikbacteria bacterium CG10_big_fil_rev_8_21_14_0_10_36_16
ATTGTACCAACTCTAAAAGTAAATCCTTTAGCTTTACGCTTGGGAGAATTATTAAAGCAAAGAATTGTAAAGTTGGATAGTAAAAATTGGGCAAAAAGTGGTGGAGACCAAATGCGTTTGGAAATGCTTACTACAATTGATGCTATGAGACCAGGTGAAGTAGCCATGCTTGAAAATATCAGATTTTCCAAAGACGAGGAAGGAAACAAAGGTACTTTGGCAGAGGAATTGGCTAACTTAGCAGATATTTTTGTACTCGATGGTTTTGCTGTGTCTCATCGGGCTGATGCATCTGTCGTCGGTGTGGCCAAATATTTACCTGTGTTTGCTGGATTACTTATGGAAACTGAAGTCAAAGCTTTGTCAAAAGTTTTACAAAGACCTCGTAAACCATTGGTAGCAATTATTGGTGGTATAAAGGCAGAAACCAAAATTCCAGTTATCAAAAATTTACTCAAAAAAAGTAATTATATTTTAATTGGTGGAGGTATCGTCAGTACTTATCTTTATGCTTTAGGATTCAAAATTGGTAGTTCAGTTGTAGATAAAAAATATGCCAAAGAAATTTTGCAATATTGCAAAAACAAAAAGGTCATCAAACCACTTGATGTGGTGGTGGGTGATATCAAAGGAAAAAAATATTGGGTCAAAGATTTGGACAAAAATTTCAAAATTACTGACAAAAATTTGGCAATTTATGATATTGGACCAAAGACAATTCATGAATTTTCTAAAATTATAAAAAAAGCCAAGACAATTGTCTGGAATGGAGCGATGGGTTACTTCGAGCAACATCCTTATGAAAATGCTACTTATAGTATTGCTCGTCTCGTGGCTACTAGGTCAAAAGGTCCAGCTTTTGGTGTCGTTGGTGGTGGCGAAACATTGCTTAGTCTTGAAGCTGTCAAAATGTCTGAGTATGTGGATCATATTTCTACTGGTGGTGGAGCTATGTTGGAATTTTTATCTGGAAAGAAATTGCCTGGTGTGAAAGTAATTAGTTAATTTTTTTTGGATTATTTGTATAATATGAAAGACGTAACAATTGGTGAAGGAAAATTAGCTGGTAAGGGTGTTTATACTAATCGCGATTTCAAAAAAGATGAAATTGTTATTAAATTACCACCGACTCGGTTAGTGGATTTACGAACCGAACCGACTTTGTCGATTTTCTAAATGAATTATCTTTTAGATAAAGAGCAAGCCCATCTTCGATGAGATGGAAACCAACTGACTTTGTCAGTGGATTTCTTGCAGTATTAAATATAATTTACAACCTCTAACAAAAGAGGAATATAAAAATTTATCAAGAAGTGAAAAAATGTTTACGTATTCTTATAAAGGGCAGATCTATCTTTATAGTGAACCAGAAAGATTTGTGAATCATTCCAAAATTTTAATACTTATCAGGATCATATTAAGAAAGCTGATGTCGCAAGTTGTGATATTAAAAAAGGTGAAATGATAACTTGTGATGCCGGAAAGGATGATGTTTTATGAAAAAAATAAAATGTTTACGTAAAAAAATAGATTGTGTTGACAAAAATATTTTGAAATTATTAGCCAAGCGTTTTGTTTTGACTGATAAAATTGGTGTAATAAAAAAATTAGAAAATATTAATATAGAAGATAAAAGTAGAGAAATAGAAATTTTAGAAAAATTTGAAAAAAATGCAGAAAAACTGAATTTAGATAAAAATTTTATAATAAACTTGCTTCAGTTAATCTTACAAGAATCAAAAAAAGACAAAAGTAATTTTTTTATCTTTGGAAAGGTGATAAGATTTTAGACTGGTACTTTAGTACCAGTATGATAAATTAATTTTAACTAGTCCCGGAGGGACGACTGGTAAGATATGTCTGACATATTTTCCAAATTGTTTTTTCATTGTATCTCAGTTTCAAATTTAGTTTTTTATCAACCGTCCCTCTGGGACTGGTAAACAATATTTCAATCACAGGCACTAAAGTGCCTGTCTAAATTCGAAAATACCTCTGGGATAAACGTGTCCGAGCCTCTTGTCATACCTTTCATTTTAATATAAACTAAAGGTGTAAATAATAACGTAAAATTATGACAAAAAAAATTGTTTTTTCCGCTATTCAACCTACCGGCAACTTGCATATTGGCAACTATCTTGGGGCTATCAGGAATTGGGTAGAATTACAGAAAAATGAAGACTATGAGTGTATTTTTTGTATAGCAGATTATCATGCTATGACTGGCGACAAGACAGCTCAGGATAGACGTGAGCAGATTATTCTTATGGCTACCGAGCTTCTGGCTCTTGGTATTGACCCTAAGAAATCAACTTTTTTTGTGCAGTCTCATGTACCAGAGCATACTGAACTAGCTTGGATTTTTAATACTTTGACCCCTATTGCTGAGCTGGAAAGAATGACTCAGTACAAAGACAAATCTCAAAAACAAGCAAAAAATATCAATACTGGACTTTTTACTTATCCTACTCTTATGGCTGCTGACATTTTGCTTTACCATACAGATTTTGTGCCAGTAGGTGAAGATCAAATCCAACATGTAGAATTGACTCGTGATATTGGTCGTTGGTTCAACAACAAATATGCTAAAAATTATTTTGGAGAAGTAAAACCTTTGCTAACAGAGATACCAAAAGTAAAGAGTTTACTTGAACCAACAAAAAAAATGAGCAAAAGTAATGGCTTAAATCATGTTTTGGAATTGGCTGATGAGCCAGAAGTCATTTTTGCAAAATTAAAAAAAGCTGTAACGGCAAGTGAACCTGGTGAAAAATCTCCTGGTGTAGAAAATTTACTTTTATTATTAAAAAATTTTGCAGATGTGGCTGTGTATAACAATTTTGTAGAAGCTGAAAAAAATGCTACTATTAAATACGGAGAGTTGAAAGAAAAATTAGCTCAAGCAATTGGTGAATATTTTGAAGATTTTCGTGAGAAGCGTACTCAACATTTGGAAGATAGAAGTTTCTTGGCCACTGTCCTCGCCGAAGGTGAAGAAAGAGCTTCCAAAATTGCCAAAGCTACGATGAAAGAAATAAGACAGCTGATTGGAATTAGGTAATAATTTTGTTTATTATTTATCTAACTTAGGAAGGGGGTGAAATTATGAAAGCGTTACATATGGTGGCTTTTCTATTAGTTGTAGTAGGAGCTTTGAATTGGCTTTTGGTTGGTTTATTTGGTTGGGAGATTGGTCAATGGTTTGGTGGTCAGGGTGCTATGCTCTCAAGGATTATTTATGTTCTTGTTGGACTTTCTGCTTTAGTTCTTCTTTTTACTCACAAAAAAGATTGTAAAGAATGCACCACAAAGACAAATACAACAATGTAAAATTGTTTAAACAAAAAAGATGCTACATGCTTGTGGGCGTCTTTTTTTATCAGCAAATACAGTTTGTCAGCAGAAACAGCAGAGACAGTTCATAATTGACACAAAGAGAAAATTTAGGTAAAGTTTACTAGATTAACTTTCAGTGTAATCTTTATAAATTAGTGTAATCAGTGTTATGAAAATAATCAACACTCCAGAATTGCAAGACTGGCAAAAACAAAACAAAAAATTTAGAATAATTGACGTGCGGACTGAGCAGGAATACAATGCTGGACATATTGAAGATTCAGAGCTTATCCCTCTTGATATTTTTGAAAGTAAATTTGTAGACAAGCTCCCAGACAAAGCTGAAACTATTGTTTGTGTTTGTCGTTCAGGTAATCGCAGTGGTATAGCTGTGAATTTTTTAGATGGAAATGGTTATAAGAGTGTCTATAATCTTGTTGGTGGTTATACTATTTATAGATTATTTGCTCTATAATATATTGTGTATTTCTATTAGTGCCTTTTGTTTATTATTTGTAGAGTATATGAAAATTGCTATTGCTTTTGCCACTTTATCAGGTAATACTGAGAAGATTGCATACGAATTAGAAAAATTTTTATTGAATAAGTCTTATGAGGTGGATTTATTGAATTTAGAAAATACCAAAGTGGATGAGTTGAAAAAATATGATTTAGTTTTTTTAGGTTGTTCTACTTATGGTGATGGAGACTTGAATCTTATCATGGATATCTTTTTGTCTGAAGCTGACCAAATTTGTCACCAGTGTGAGTCTACAAGATTTGCAATATTTTCCTTGGGTGATAGTATTTATCCTAATTTTGCTATTGCTGGAGAGATTGTAGAAGATAAAATTATAGATATGGGTGGAGAAGTAATTCACCCTTATATTAAAATAGACGGGTATCCTTCCTCTGAAGTTTTTGAAGAAATTAAAAAGTGGGTTTTGGAAGTTTTAAAAAAACTTTAGCGTAGATAAGTTTATTTGACAATTTTAAATAATTATAGTAAAGTATGAAGGCTATGATACAACTATTGAATAACAATAATTTGAATAATAATAACCGTGAGTAGTGGGTATCATTTTTGTAAACAGAAAATAGCCCGCTTGAGAAAAGCGGGATTTTTATTCCCCTGTAGTTCAAAGGTAGAACGTAGCGCTGTTAACGCTAATGTTGTAGGTTCGAGTCCTACCGGGGGAGCAAATTAGATGATTATTTTTTTAAGTAATCATTTTTTTGTATAGCTTAAAATTTGACGGTATGGTAGAATAATATTATCTTTAATTATTATATTAATATTATGTCTGATTATAGTCCACAAGGAGGTTGTTCAAAACATGGACCTTTTGAAGTTTGTGGTCATACTGAAGCAACATGTCTATCCATTATGAAAGCTCTTGCTTGGCGTAGGGTCTTAGGGAAAGGATTTAGAGTTGAAAATGAATCTGATGATGGATCACCAAATAAAGATGAATGGGTTGAGTTTCATACACGTTCTGCTGAAGGTTTGGCAGACGATTTGTCTGAGGGAATTAGGTACAAATTGATGGATGAAGGCTTTTCAACTGTGGTTACATCTGTAAGACGGTATAGTAGATCCGTTGTCAGCAAAACTCTAGGAGGTGCTTTTAAAAATGGATTAAAGAGTGAGGAGGAAATAAATAGTGAAAAACCTATGTATTTTCGTTTTGTAGATACTCCTCCTATAGTCTTAAAGGAAGATAGATTAATTTTTGCAATGTCTTATGAATTATCTGTCTATTTGAAACCAAGGTATACAAAAGATGGGGATGCAGGATATTATAATTTTTTGTTTACCATAAAAGTCAAGAAATTGTCCGACAAGGATATTAATAATAGGCATACCACTAACAGAAATAGAGATAAAAATGTTTATGTAACAACTATTGCCGATCAAAAAGTCAAGATGAAAGTGCAAGAGCAAATACAAGGAGCCATTCAAATTTCAAGAGATAACTGGGAAGAAACGACCAGAAGTGGTTTGGCAAGGACTTTGACTGGGGGCTTACCTGGCCTTGGTAAGAGAAAGTAATTTTGTAAAAAATGGTCTGTTTTTTAGTTCTTTTTGTTTGATTGTGAATATCACCAGTATATTTGTATACTATTTTATTTGGGAATATGGTATCATATAGTATATAAGAAGCTTTTTGGACAGTGTGTGGTTGACAATTCGGGTATTTTATGGTATTTTTAGTTTTATTCTAATTTAAAAATGAAGTTTTATTAAAATATAACAAATTATATGTTAAGCAAAGTTCTAAACAATTTGAAGAAAATAGAAAAGAAAAAAGGTAAAGATTTGAATATTTCTTTTGGTGGTTATAAAAAGAAAGCTTCAAAACAAGACGGTTTCCATGCCAAAGAAAATAGCCAGGCTGGCGCAGAAAGACAGCGTAGTATGGGTAATAGATTGACTAAACCGTCTAAAGCCAAATAAAATTAATACAAATAAAAACAGTCCTGATTAAATCGGGACTGTTTTTTAGTATAAAAGTTATTAAGCTTTTTGTACGTTTGTAGCAGCTTTTCCTTTTGGAGTTTCTTCAACTTCAAAAGTAACAGCGTCGCCTTCTCTTAATTCAGAGAAACTAACACCTACTAAACTGTTGGCGTGAAAAAATAAATCGTCGCCACCTTCTTGAGAGATAAAACCGAAGTTTTTGTCTGTCAATTTTTTGATTGTTCCTTGCATATGTATGTAAAGATAATGTGAATTAAATACCAAGAGGCAGAAATTCGACTTTATCTCTACTCTTTGAATATTTGTAGCCTTAAGCTACGGGATAGAGTATAGCATGGGATGGTTTTTTTGTCAAGGTTGTCGTCTTGTTTTTGGCTTAACTGTAATGATTTAGCCTCTCAGCTCTTGACAAAAGGGTATTTCTTTGTTATAATAGTGTCTTAATTTATATGCACGGCTGATTACAGCCCTGCGACTCGAATTTTTTTGTGTCATTCCATCATAGGTGGAAAATTGTGTGACTCTTAAGAAATATTGGGTCACACATTTTTTTATGACAGAAAAACAACAAAATACCGGTCGTTTTGACGATCTTGGTATAAGTAAGAATTTCTTAGAAATTCTTAAACAAAAGGGGTTTTTGATCCCAACACCTATCCAACATCAGGTAATTCCTGGCGCTTTGGAAGGAAAAGACGTAGTAGGTATTGCTCAGACTGGTACAGGAAAGACTCTAGCTTATGGTATTCCTCTTATTCAGCGTCTAGCGACTAGTAAAGGTCAAGGTTTGGTTTTGGTGCCAACTCGCGAATTGG
Source organism: Candidatus Magasanikbacteria bacterium CG10_big_fil_rev_8_21_14_0_10_36_16 (assembly GCA_002773185.1). Taxonomy (GTDB): domain Bacteria; phylum Patescibacteriota; class Patescibacteriia; order Magasanikbacterales; family UBA922; genus UBA1557. Next base: position 13,753 of record PFBU01000053.1, read on the forward strand.
CTCAGCAGGTAGCTGATGCTTTGAAGCAGGTGGGAGGTTCTCTTGGTATGCGCTTGGCTGTAATTATTGGCGGAGTATCTTCTCGTCCTCAAATCAAGGATTTACATAATAACCCTCATATTGTAATTGCTACACCTGGCCGTCTGGATGATCTTATGGAACAAAGACATTTCCAATTGGATAATGTCAAAGTGCTTATTTTGGATGAAGCAGACAGAATGCTTGACGTGGGATTCTTGCCACAAATAAGACGTATTTTGCAAAAAGCTCCAAAAGAAAAACAAACCATGCTTTTTTCGGCCACTATGCCACCTTCTATTTCTAGTTTGGCTAGTGCTTTTATGAAAATGCCACTTCGTATTGAAATTGCCCCACAAGGTACTTCAGCCGAAAATGTTGAACAAGAAGTCTTCATCATTAGCAAACCAGACAAAATGCGCTTGCTTTATTCTCTTTTGAATATTTACAAACAAGATACTATTCTTATTTTTTCTCGTACCAAACATGGTGCCAAGCGTATCACTCGTGATATCCTTGATGCTGGACATACTGTGACTGAGATTCATTCCAATCGTACTCAAGGTCAACGTAAAGCCTCTTTGGAAGGATTTTCTCGAGGTAGATTTCGTATTATGGTAGCCACAGATATTGCTGCTCGTGGTATTGATGTCAAGCAAATTTCTTTGGTGATCAATTTTGATTTGCCGGACAACTCTGAAGATTATGTTCATCGTATTGGTCGTACTGGTCGCGCTGGCAAATTTGGTAAAGCCATTTCTTTTGTCACACCATCTGAAAAAGCTGATATCAGAAAAATAGAAAAACTAATTCGTAAATCTTTGCCTATCTTGGATTTGCCAATTATGCTTCATGAACAAGCAAATAACTATATGCCGGTACGAAATAATCCAGCACCTTCTGGCCAAAATTTTGCTAGTCGTCAACGCGGTGGTCAGAATCAAAATCGTCGTCGCAACTTTCGTCGGGAACGTCAATATGGACGTAGTCAGGCAAGAGGGGAAAGATAAATAATTGCTTAAAAACAGAGTCGGGAGACTCTGTTTTTGTTTTATTATAGTGCAAAATATCTTTATATTTTTTTGAAATAAAATTTATTTCGTGTGCGTAATATAGTGTCGTAAATATAGCTTTATATAGTAAAGTATGTTATAATAGTCCTGTCTAAATTTTAATCTTTGTTTTTTTCTATATGAAAAAACAAAATAGTGGTATTCCAAATTTATTAATTCTTGTTGCCGTTCTTACTTTGGCTTTCTTTGCTAGTGGTTGTGGTGTGACTAATACCCCTGCAACTAATTCAATTCCATCTACAAATAATACAAATTCACAAGTTCCAACTACACAAAATACTGTTAGTGAAAATACAGGCTCTAACATGATGGGGAATAGTAATGTTAGTGGACAAGTCATACTAAACACTGTTCAAAATAACAATGCTAATACAGGTTCTGGTATGATGGGTAATGGTGGTAGAGGAAGTGGTATGATGAGTCAATATAAAAATGGAACTTATGCTGTGAGTGGACAATATTATGCTCCGAGTGGTCAGGAAGCTATAGATGTCAGTCTAACATTACAAAATGATGTTGTGACTGATGCTAGTGTCCAGGCTACAGCTAATAATAGAACTGCTCGTGCTTATCAAATGATGTTTACTGACAGTTTCAAATCTCAGGTTGTGGGCAAAAAAATTTCAAATCTTAATTTGACTAGAGTAGCTGGAGCTTCTTTGACGACAACGGGCTTCAACAATGCTTTGTCTCAAATTAAATCACAAGCTACTTCATAATTTTAACTATTTGTATGGATTCCAAAAGTCTAATCTTTGAAGCTCTCGGCACTCACTGGCAAATTGACATTTGGGAAGATTCGCCTCTCTTTGACGAGGCGAGTTTTTTTGAGAAGTTAAAAAATAGAATAGAAAAATTTGAACAAATTTATTCTCGTTTTCGTGAAGATTCTTGGTTGCGAGAAATTTGTTCTAAGCCTGGAGAATATGAATTGCCAGATGATGCCAAAAATATTTTTGATTTATATTTTGATTTTTACAAATTAACCAACGGTGTATTTACACCACTTATTGCTCAGACTTTGGTTGATGCTGGCTATGATAGCCATTATTCTCTACAAGCCAAGAGTAAAATTTCCAAACCAAAAAAATTGGAAGAAGTGCTAGAATATAATTATCCAAAGTTACAGGTAAAACAGAAGACGATGCTAGACTTTGGGGCTTGTGGTAAAGGTTATATCATAGATATCGTAAATAAAATACTAGAAGATGCAAAGGTAAATCATTTTTGTCTAGATGCTGGCGGAGATATTTTTTACAAAAATAGCGGACAAGAAAAAATGCGTGTAGGCTTGGAAAATCCACATAATTTTTCTGAGGTAATTGGTATAGCTGAAATAAGTAATCAAAGCATTTGTTCCTCATCTGGTAGTAGACGTAAATGGGGAAAATTTACTCATATGATAAATCCAGAAACTTTAGAATCACCAAAAGACGTGGTTGCTACCTGGGTGGTTGCGGACACAGCTCTTTTGTCCGATGCTTTAGCCACTTCTTTGCATATGGTGGGCAAAAAAGTTTTTTTTGGAAAATATAAATTTGAATATGTAATTATGTATGCCGACAACAGTGTAGAAAAGTCGGTCGGTTTCCCAGGTGAATTGTTTTTTAAAAGCGCGTAATGCATAACACATATCGCATATCAAAAATTTTGTTTTAAGATTAGTTTGTTACGTGAAGTATTCAAATTTTGTTTGATTAATGTTATATTGTAAATAGAAGAAGTTGCTCATAATTCATTAATTTTTTGAATATGAAAAATTATGCTCGTGTTGGTAAACGACAAGGAAAACCAGCTTATCGCACCCCATCAAGTTTCAAAAACAATGTGTACAATATTGTTAGTAGAATTCCTAAAGGCAAAGTTTTGACTTATAAAGAAGTAGCGCACAAGGCTGGTTCACCAAAAGCCTACTGCGCTGTTGGTAATCTTTTGAATAAAAATTATGATCCAAATATTCCCTGTCATCGTGTAGTGAGGTCAGATGGTAAGATTGGTGGATATAATAGAGGAAGTGAAAAAAAGAAAGATATTTTGGAAAGAGAAAAAGCTATTTGACAAATAAGCCTTTTGCCTCTATTATAGGACAGCTATTTTGAGCTGTTTTTATTTTTGTAAAAATATAGTAGAATAAAAGTATGAAATCAAAGAAATTAAAATTTATCATTATTTTTGTAATTAGTGTGGCAGTTTTGACTCTTGTGCCTTATTTTATTTTGCACTCCAAACAAACTCCAGAAGAAAAGGCTGGGCAAGAAATAGTGGATAAACAAGCTTTGAAGATAGAGCAGATTATAAAAGATAGACAAGCTAATGAAATTAAAATTGACGAAAACGTAGATCCTTTTGGCGAAGATGGAATTGTAAGAGTTTTGGTACTTGGTTTAGATAGTCGAGCTGGTCAGACCGCTGGACATTGTGATGTGATTCAGATGATTGAAATAAACAAAAATAACAATACAGTGGATATTACTGCTGTACCACGGGGCACTTATTCTCCTTTGCCACTAGGCAAGGCGACAACTTCTTCTGATTATTATGTGTCCAATGCCTGTGGCTTGGCTGGTCTTGATTATGGTATAAATCAGATAGAAAAAATCTTGGGTAAAAAGGCAGATTATTTAGTGATGGTTGGATTTTCTGAGACTCTCGGAATTTTGCGTAATTTGAAATTACCAACGACTGAGACCTTGCAATGGCTTCGTCAACGTCAGGGTTATGCTATAGGTGAACCACAAAGAGCTCGTAATCATTCAACCTTTATCAAAGGTTTGCTGACGAAATTTTTGCCAGAAAAAAAATCAAAATTGGATATTCCTTTTCATTATATTATGTACAAAATTGTGAAGACTGATTTGACTTTTGATGATAGTGAAAAAATCTTTGATGCTTTGGTGGCTATGGATTTGCCAAAACATCCCGAACGTGTAACCTTGTTTATGCGTCCAAGCTACAATGTGCAAGATATTCCTTATGATCCTAGCACGGCTGGAGATTATGTCAACAAAATGATTGGCCCTGTCAAAAATTATTTATCTGGCACAAGTTATACTGGGGTTACTGTAGAACAAGCCGACAAACGTATCGCTGATATTTTAGATCAAAAAAAAGATGATAAAGATTTTGTGGTTTGGGCATATGACAATCAATTGTGGTTGCAGATAGAAAATGATATACTAAGAGAAGAAAAACGATTTGAAGTAATGAATAAATATTTGGACTCGCTCAATGATGAAACAGAGAAAAAACAAATTATCACTGACTATATTTTGGAAATGAAATATCTAAGTTTAGATGATTGGGCTAGTAAAGGTGAAGAGCTTCTTAAACAAGAAATTTCACAAAATTAAATTATTTTTTTTAACAAATTTTATGAATGAAAAAAAATCAAAATTTGTAGCAATCTTATTATTTTTAATTTTGGCTCTTGCGTCTTTGTTGGTTGTATTCTTTTTATTTTCTAAACAAATATTCAAATTTAGCATACCTAACAATGCAGATAGCAATAATATTGAAGAACACTTTTGTACAGCTGACGCTAAACAGTGTCCAGATGGTTCTTATGTAAGTAGACAACAGGATAATAATTGTCAATTTGCATTATGTTCGGGAGAAGAAAATGTTGTTATTAATGATTTATTAGATACTAGTTCTACACTTGATAATCTTGATTGGCAAGAGTTTATTTCACATAATGGTGTGCATTTCTTTGCACCTAAAGAAATTAGTAGTTTTAGTTTTGTTCGACTAAATGAATGGCCACCAGAAATAGACTATGGTATTTCTGAAACATCAGCAAGTTGTGATACTAATCCTGATGGTTTACCAAAAGGTACTGTTGTTAAAAATATTGGAAATAAGGTTTATTGTGTAAATACCTCAAGTGAGGGTGCCTCTGGTTCAATTTATTATACTTATGTTTATAGTACTATAACATCAGAGCAAAGATATGCAAGTGTAAGTTTTGTAGCCCAATTTCCACAATGTCTAAATTATGATAGTCCAGAGAAAGAAGATTGTCTTACTGAAGAACAAAATTTTAATTTGGACAAAGTAGTTGATGATATTATAGAAAGTATGGCTGAGCCAGCTTTATAGTTTAAGTTTTTTATTATAATGAACTACCTCGTCAACTTGCTGCGAGGTAGTTCATTTATTTTTTTTAGTGATGATTTCTGTGGAATTTATTTTCGTGGATATATGAAATATCTCGTTTACTTAGAAAATGCGCAGCAATATAAGTAGAAATGGGTACTGCTAGAATAAGACTGATACTACCTACCAAGGTGCGGATAATTTCTTCGGCCATAAATTGACTGTTGATAGTGTACCAGATAGGTGTATTTTGATAAACAGAAAATAATAAAAATAAGGGTAAAGAAGCACCAGCATAAGCTAAGACCAAGGTATTTACTAAAGATGAAATGTGTTCTTTGCCAACAACTAGAGCTCTTTTATTTAGTTCTTGTTTATTGAGGTTGGGATTGGCAAAACGTAATTCACCAACAACAGCGGTTTGGGCAGTGGTGATGTCATCAAGGACACCTAATGTACCAATAATTATACCAGCCAGTAAGAGACCTTGAAGATTGATATCACCAAATTGAGCAGTTTGTAAAAAGAAAGCATCTTCTGAACCTGTACCAAACAAAGTAGATATACGCACAAAGACGGTGGCTAGTCCTACAGATATGGCTAAAGTAATTAGGGTACTTAACATGGAGAGGTTGGTCCTATGATTGAAACCATGTGCCAAGTATAGTGAGACACCAACAATAACAAGCGAACCAATAATAGTGATTAACAAAGGATTTGATCCTTTGGCTATTTGAGGAACAATAAAAAAACCTAAGACACAAATACTAAACAAGAGACCAAGTAAAGAGCCAAAACCTTTTAGGCGTCCAAAAATAAGGACAAGTATAATGAAGATAATAAATATGGCAATTAGAGAAGGAAGTCGGTAAGTATCAACATAATTATAACTGACACTTCCGTCTATCAAATAGGTTTTGCTAATAACTATTTTTTCACCAATATTGTGGTGTTCTATTTTGTTGGTGACACTGATGGAATTGAGATTTTTTACATTTACAAAGTTATTTTTTTCTGTTCCAGACAGAATTTTTACTTTGAAATTTTGGTATCTTTCGGTATAATTACCACCGTTTTGGTCACGACTTTCCTCAGTGATGTCCAAAATTATGGCCTTACTGTATTCCATATCAGGGATTACTGTTAGTTCGGTGCTTGTGGTCGTGGTACTGGTTGAAGTAGCCGTATCTTGAGTGATATCTGGTGTGGTAGCTAGACTAGTAGAGGGTGATAAAACAAACAAAAAGAATAAAATAAGAGTAGGAATGAAATATTTTAATTTCATATTTTGGGTTAACTGAGAATAAAATCAGCCTATAGTATAGCACAGTTGTGGATAAATAGCTATTGCAAACCGTTCGCAATTATGATATATTGTTTTTGTTATGAAAGATATTTTGGCGCAATTGAAAAATAGTGGTTACAAGCTCACTCAGCCTCGCAAAAAGGTTTTGGATGTTTTGTTACACAATCATCAAGCAATGTCTGCTCAAGATATTCATCAGAGAATACAAACTGTCAACAAAGCATCTGTTTATCGTGTTTTGAAATTGCTCCAAGATTTGGGCTTGTTAAATATTGAAAGTATAAATAATGAAAAATTGTATTGTCTGACCAAAGAACCTCACCATCATGTAATTTGTAAGAAATGTGGTTATAGTGAAGAAGTAGCTTGTACTTATTCGTTTGGTGACTTCAAAAATTTTACTCATGTTCAACATCAACTAACTTTGACTGGACTTTGTAAAAAATGTAGTAAATAAATTTATGTATAAAAAAATAATTTTGTCTGTCGTTTTATTTTTGGGTTTTACTTTTATTTTTAGTGGTTGTACTTTTGGTAATTCAAATAGGCAAGAAAGTAATAATAAAATAAAAGTAGCTGCGACTATTTTTCCCCTTTATGATATTGTCAAAGAAATTGGTGGAGATAAAATTGATGCCAATCTGATTCTTCCTCCTGGAGTTAGTCCACATACTTTTGAGGTATCAACTTCACAAATAAAAAAAATGCAAGGTACAAAATTATTTTTTGTTATTGGACAAAATTTAGATAGTTGGGTGGGAGATATTTCTTCTTCAGTTTCTGAAGCCCAAACTATTGACTTAAGTTCTATAGTCAAATTGCAACAGCTTGATGAAAATAACTCTAATCATAAATCAGACAAAGATGGAGAAAATAAAACTGGTTATGATCCACATTATTGGCTTAGTCCACAAAACGCTTATTTTATGGCTGAAGAAGTTATGAAACAACTTGTATTATTATCACCAGAAAATGAAAATTATTTTTTGGGTAATTACAACAATTTCGTAAATAAGTTGCAAAGTAAAGATATAGAGTGGAAAGAAAAAATAGGAGATTTAAAACAAAAAAATATAGTTGTTTTTCATGATGCTTGGGGCTATTTTGCTGACCATTTTGGTTTGACTGTTGTCGGTACTTTTGAACCATTTCCTGGACAAGAACCAACTCCTCAATATTTGAAAGAATTGCAAGTTGCTGTAAAAGATTATAATATCAAAGCCTTGTTTGCTGAACCACAACTGTCTCAAGATTCTATCAAGACTTTAGCAAAAGATTTAGGAGTGGATATAAAAGTTTTGGATCCTACTGGTGGTGTGGAAGGACGTATGAGTTATATTGAGATGATGGATTTCAATGTAAATAATGTATATGAATTGTTGAAATAATTTTTTTATAAATTAAGATAGTAAATTATTTAAACTAGTAAATTGTCTCACTGATCCATTGTTCCATTGTGGTTTTTGAAGAGATGGTCAGTGTGACAATGGGACAATGAGGCAGTGGAACAATTGATTTGAATTTCTATTTAGATA
>PFBU01000047.1:0-2976 GCA_002773185.1 Candidatus Magasanikbacteria bacterium CG10_big_fil_rev_8_21_14_0_10_36_16
TGCCGGCAGGCAGGTCTCGACTTCGTTCACTCGTCCCTCGTTCACTTCGCTCGGAATGACGTTTCTATTTTATCTTAAAAAGGTGTGCACTACCGCTAGTAGGGGTAAAAATCTAAACAAAAGCCTTTCTGACATTTTAGACCTTTCAAGCTTTTATTTCACTTCCCTCACTTCAAGCAAATTGACATGCCCAGCATGACCAACTGGTTCGCCAGCCACGACAATAATTCTGTCTCCATCTTTGATAACTTTTTTTTCTTTCAAATGAGTCATAGATCTTTCTACCAACTCTTCAATACTTTGGCATTCAACTAATTCAAAAGGAAATACCCCCCAAGAAAGATTGAGTTGATGCAAAACCAATTTACTATTAGTCGCCACAGCAATTGGAAATTTGGGGCGATAACGAGAAATAAGACGTCCAGTTTCACCTGACAAAGAAGCTGCCAAAATAAGATTGGCATCAAGATCTTCGGCTACCAAACGCGACAAACCACTGATAACATCATCAATTTTATTTACTTTGTCTTTTGGTTGCTGAAAAAATAATTGAGTATATTCGGACTTTTCCGTTTCCTTGATAATCTTAGTCATCATCTCCACAGTTTCTACTGGATATTGTCCACTGGCTGTTTCGTTGGACAACATGACTGCATCGGTGTGATCAATCACGGCGTTAGCCACATCAGAAACTTCGGCGCGAGTCGGACGAGGATTATTTTGCATAGAATCAAGCATCTGAGTTGCCACAATCACGGGCTTAGCATTTTCTAGAGCTACATCAATTAATTTTTTCTGGATGATAGGAACTTCTTCAGCCGGAATCTCCACACCTAAATCCCCACGAGCCACCATGATACCATCAGCTACTTCTATAATATCTTTGATGTGTTTCACTGCTTCGGCTTTTTCTATTTTGGCAATAATACGAATTGAGTTTGATTCCTTGTGCCCCAACTTTACTTCTGTTTGTTTGATATGATAACGCAAATCAATAATGTCGTCTGGTCGCATGACAAAAGACAAAGCGACCATGTCTACACCTTCTGAAATTCCAAAATCCACATCACGTTTATCTTTGTCCGTCAAAACGACAAGACCTGACAAATCTGTCTGCGGAATATTTATTCCTTTGTTGGAAGTAAGTATGCCTGGCACAATAACTTTGGTAATTATTTTTCTGTCTATTATTCTTTCTACCTTTACTTGCAATTTACCATCATCAAGGAGCATTGTTTCTCCTCGCTTCACAAAATTGTGCAACTCAGGATAACATAAAGGAACACAATCAACATCTTCAGGATTAGTAGAAAATATTACTTCTTTGCCAGCCACCAAAGCCACACCTTCTTTGGCAACAACACCAATTCTAATTTTTGGTCCTTGCAAATCTTGCAAAATAGCAATCGGTTCACCAGTCTTCTCGGCTACTTCACGAATATTTTTGATAAGCATTTTGTGATTTTCGTAAGTACCATGTGAAAAATTGAGTCTCGCCACATTCATCCCAGCTCTGACCATTTTTTCTAGAGTTTCTACATCTTCACAAGAAGGTCCAATCGTGCAGACAATTTTGGTTTGTTTTTCCATAGAATAATTCGGATATACGGATAATCCAGATTTACGGATTATACGATTTATTATTGGTTTCAGCCAGATGCTAATCAGTCTCTGGCTGATATTGGTTTAATAGTTGGATACGAAATACGAAATGTACGAAATTACGAAAAAAAATTATAGTTCGTATGTTCGTAATTTTCGTATTTCGTATCCATTATACCCCAAAAGCAAAATAGCTTCAAGCTAATTTTTTTGGGCTTAATCTTGACAAAAAGTAGTTTTGGTGGTAACTTTTTTTCATAATTAGATGACTTGGAGGAAATCATGTCTGCAACTACAATCATTCTCGTGGTCTTCGTCTCCTTCATTTTTCACCAGATGACTGAGACAAAAAAAGCAAGACGAGAGATTCTCCACATCCTCTGGGATAGCGGAGATTGGATAAAACCTGAAGAACTCGTGCAAAAATGCACGAGCATGAGAGTCCAGCACTACAATTTGTCGGGCCTTCTCCAGCCACTCATCAAAAAAGAGTTGGTGGAAATAAGAGAGTTTGATCTCATTGAGATAGGCCATTATGGTGAAACAAAAATACGGAAAGAAATCCGTATTCGCTTTCACCAGAAAGCTTCCAATGAGAAAAAACAGACATAACCCGACGCCAGACACAGTTTCCCTCGAAGCTGGCGGCGTCGGGTGGAAACAAAAGACAATCTAGCGATAGGTTGTTTTTTGTTTAACAAACAAATTTTTTAAAACATTAGTGATAACTTACACTAAAATAATTTTCTGAACTCATATTGTCGTAAGTCACGTTAGCTCCACCCTGTTCAGACAAAACTGCATAAGTCATAAAATGAAAATTGCTATTGTCTATATGTAATTTTCCACCGTTCATTTTTATACCACCTGTAATCCAATTGGGATAATGTTTGTAATCCACGCTCCAGCCTAATTCTGAATTTTTAATATCCAAATCACTACCCACACTACAAATATCAAACCCACTTGGCCTTCTGTTTTCCATAATATTTGAATTATCAATATTCAAACTTGAATTGACAGTCCAGATAGCTCCATAATAATTTAGATATAAATATGGATACTCACTTCTAGACTGGTTACCAGCATTTCTTACATCTACAAAAGACAAGTTATTATTTTGTGAATTTTGAAACCACAAACCAGCACAACCACCATTAGGACAAATCCTAATATGATTGTCAGTGGTACCTATGGCCTGCAAATTTCCTTCAACCTTGAGCCACCTGGAACTATTTAGATTTACATCAACACCAGGTAAAATTGTCAAAGTAGCTGAGGAAGTAACAAAAATACCATCAAAAAATACATTGTTGTAAGATGGAGTCAAAGTATAATCACTATCAATATTTAAAGCTGGCAAAACTGTAGTAT
>PFBU01000047.1:2988-4597 GCA_002773185.1 Candidatus Magasanikbacteria bacterium CG10_big_fil_rev_8_21_14_0_10_36_16
TTCCCATTTATCCAAAATCACTGTTCTTATTTCCAAAGCTGATCTACCAGAAGCAGTAAAATTACTAAAAGTATTACCAGAAAGACTAATTTGTGAACCAGCCATGGCTGTAATAGCTGAATAAGCATTGTTGAAAGTGCTATTATTTACTTCCATATAACCACCACCCCAAAGATATGCATCATACAACTCAAAATAATCAGTCTTTACTAACATATTATCAAAATTAACATGATTCAAATAAACAGGTCCACCTTCATTACGAATCACTTGTTGAGCATAACAAACAAAACAATTACCATTGCGATAAGTATAACCACCATACCAAAAATTAGCATAATCAGCGTGCATTGTTCCACCACCTTTGATAATAATAGCGCTCCAATCCCCTGGTGCTGGATTACCACTGCCCAAAGTGCTAGGTACACCAGACAAGTACCAATCAGCCACAGTTTTGTCGCGAGCTGAGGTAAAATAAACAGGATCTTCGGCTGTAGCATTTATTTGCAAACTACCACTTACTTCTAAACGTGAATGTCCATAACGCCCGACAACTACTACACCAGGCTCTAATACCAAAGTATAATTGGCTGGTAAAATCACTCTTTCATCAAGAATATAGGGATTGTGATCTTTGGTCAAAGTCAAAGCATAACTGTCTGTTGAACTACTAACAAACATATAATCTTCTGACAACTTGTTAGACAAATAATAATAACTATTGTTGTCATAACCTTGGCTAGAATAATTTTGTCCGCAATTATTGGACAATTGGAATCTGAGTGAATTATTTTCTCGCCAGTTACTTCTAGAATTTCCAGACAACCCAGCATTTACTCTTTCCATAGAACGAGCATGAGTGAAACTAGGAGTAGCAAACCAACCAGCGCTCTGATCCGTTTCATCAATTATCTTTCCCGCAGAATTTTTCAAAATAATTTTGACACCAGTATCAGAAATATTGGAAACACCAATAACTTTGTAACTAGTGCTACTGACAAATCCAGACAAAACAACAGTACTAGAAGAAATAACATTGGAAATTTCTAGACTCCAGCCAGACAAATCCAAATCACTATTTTGTGAATTATACAGTTCCACCCATTCACCACCACAACCACCAAAGTAAGTCGGGGCATAAGAGATTTCATTGATAACTACTTCTTTTGACCAGTCTACTAGAATTGGATTGTCTTCACTTTCATTACTCCAAACAGATTCATTACCAACTTTATCTACAGCCTGCACACGAAATTCGTAAGTATTACTTATTACTACAGGAAAATTCAATTCTGTACTAGTAGTCTTTTCAAAAATACTTTGCCAGTCTGTATCGGTCGACATTTTGTATTCTACAATATAATAATCCAGACCGCTTCCAGAATCCTCACTTTGCCAGGTCAAATTTAATTGCGGAGAATCATCTGTATTTAAAACAGAATTAACAACTGATTTATTTGGGGCTGTAGAATCCAAAACAATTTGCAATGTACCTGTGACTACTTTGCTATTTTCTAAATTGGAAAAAGATAATAACAAATCATTTTCCCCTTCTACCAAATTTAATTCCGTTGACCAAGTCGTGCCAGAAGTAGAAATAATACTGTCC
>PFBU01000009.1 GCA_002773185.1 Candidatus Magasanikbacteria bacterium CG10_big_fil_rev_8_21_14_0_10_36_16
ATAGACCTCAACGTTATACCCCGCTTTTCGCGAAAGGCGTGACTAACCTCAGCCAGAGGCTGATCAGCCTTTGGCTGAAACTGAGCTACTGGCCATGATGTATTTATTTTTAACAAGTAGAGTATAGCAGGTTACCCTTGATTTTTCAAGTCTAATAGGGTATAATCGCTCTACCTATGAAAAACTCTAAAAATACCCAAGTTTATCCAGTACTAGAAGAAAGCCGTCATGAGCGTCTAGACGTCTTTTTGGTCGAACAAATGGCTATAAGTCGCTCACAAATTCAAAAGATGATAACTTTAGGACAGGTGACTATCGATGGTAAAATTCCCAAAAAAGCTGGAGAAAGGCTTACCTCAGCTAAAAATGTAGAAGTAGAGGCTTTGACAGAAAAGTCTGAAGCTAATAAAAAAACTGACAGAAAAAAAATGAAATTGGAAATCTTGGGGGAGTCCAAGGATTATATTGTAGTCAACAAACCAGCTGGTATTTTGGTGCATCCAACACAAGCTGGTGAGACAGACACACTTGCTAATATTCTAGTAGAAAAATATCCAGAAATAAAACAAATCGGCGATAGTGAAGTGCGACCAGGTATCGTGCATCGTCTCGACAAAGATGCTTCTGGTGTGCTCGTCGTCGCTCGTACAGCAAAAAGTTTTGCCAGTTTGAAAAAACAATTTCAAGATAGAAGTGTAGATAAAATCTACAGTGTTTTGGTTTATGGGGATGTAACTCGAGATCATGATATTATAGATTTTGAAATTGACCGTGGCGACGACGGACGTATGGTCTCTCGACCAAAGATAGACAAGATGAAACTTCGTAATATTAGTAAAATCCAAGACGGCAAAGAAGCTGTCTCAGAATATTGGGTAGAAAAAAGATACAAAAGATTTACTTTGCTAAAAGTGAAGATTCACACTGGTCGTACGCACCAAATTCGTGTGCACATGTTTGCGATTGGTCACCCTGTCGTCGGTGATAGACTTTATATAAACAAAAAACTAGTCAAAAAAAGTGATCAAGAATTGAAAAGATTGTTTCTTCATGCTAAGCATCTAGAATTTACAGATTTGCAGGGTGAACGTGTTAGTTTTGACAAAAATATTCCAGTGGAATTAAAAAATTATTTAAAAGGTTTAACTTAGAAAAATAAAAGATTTTAATAAGAAGTTCCCTTTTTAAGTTTTTGAATTATTAAAATATCCCAATTTGAAATGTGGAATGACGAAATAAGTCTGAAAGAACGAATTTCGTTATGGTGTGTGCTAACGAATTTCATTGTTACACATTCCCTGCCTGCCGGCAGGCAAGAATTCATCATTCCATTTATTAATGACAAGAGCCAGCTTGTCAAACGCGCGTTAAACAAGCTGGCGCTTGTCACTCCTTATTTTTTATTTGTACAATTAGTTATAAAAATAAAACTATGGAAAAGCCATATTCTATTGTCATTATTTCCGGACCATCGGGAGTAGGGGAAGATAGTATTATTGAAAAATTAGCCAAAGATATTGACATTGAGCGTGTCATCACGACTACTACTAGAGCTATGCGCCCAGGTGAGAGTGAAGGTCATCCTTATCACTTCGTCTCTAAGCAAGATTTCGAGGAAAAAGTGAAACAAGAAAAATTCTTTGAATATGCGGAAGAGTACAATGGACATCTCTATGGTGTGACTTTTGAAGAATTGAAAAGGGTAGAGAATAGTGGCAAAGTTGGTGTCTGGAAAATAGAATACAAGGGAGTGATCAAAGCCAAAGAACTGATCCCAAATATCGTCGCTATCTTCATCAATGCTCCTCTAGAGGTGCTAGAAAGCCGTATTCGACGTCGTGACAAGGCTGATGACGCCTATGTGGCTGAGAGAATGGAATATACCAAAGAATGGCTAAAATATCGTCATATCTACGACTACGAGGTGGAGAATACTGAGGGTAAACTAGAACAATCCGTAGTCAATATCGAGAAAATTATTAGAGAGCTCTTTCCTCTTGACAAAGAGGGTAATATTGTGTAGAATGTCTGCAAACAAAAAATTATAAATCTCGCATGTTGGGGTATATACTACCAACCTCTCGTAAACAACAAAATATATGTCACAAGAAATCAAAGACATCCGTGATGAAGTTCAGTCAGGTATGATTGTCAGAGTTCATCAAAAAATCAAAGAAACCAATGCTAAAGGTGAAGAAAAAGAACGTATCCAAATCTATGAAGGAATGGTAATCGCTGTAAAGCATGGTAAAGAATCTGGTGCTACTATGACTGTTCGTAAAGTATCTGATGGAATTGGTGTAGAAAAGATTTATCCAATATTTTCTCCAGTTATTGACAAAATAGAATTGGTTCGTAAGATGAAAGTAACAAAATCTCGTCCTTATTATCTACGTACTTACAAGAAAAAATTGAAAGAAGTAAAGGAAGAAAAGACTGTTGCTAAAAAAGAAGAAGTAAAAGAGGAAGTTAAATAATATTTTGAAAAACTCGTCTGCCTTGGGCGGATTAAAAAAACCACTTGGGTGGTTTTTTATTTTATATTGACAAGTGCTTCTTCCCAGCCAAACATTGTTTCTTTGTTTTTTAATTTTTTGAATGCTTTTGAACAATTTTTATCAATAAAATAATATTCCAAAAGTATCTGTACGGTTTGTTCTATAAAAGTTCCAACTGTGCCATCGGAGTCATCCACTGCATTTAGTAGTTTTCTATCCAAGCGAAGTAATATATCTACCAAGATTTTCGCGGTCTGTTCGCTTACTGGTAATTGAGAAATAATAGATGCGAGTCTAGCACAGCCTTCGCTGAGAGAATTTTGGTAACGAAACCAAGTACTCGACGGTCCTCTATAGGCTTTGATATAGCGCATGGCAGTTGTTATTTCTTGTTGCATTTTTTGTAATTCATCTTTATCTAGCTCCCCAGTCTCTATATTACATACTGGTTCAGTATATTGTTTTTTGTCTTCTTGGGTCATTGGTTTGCCAGCCATGACTACATGAAGAGCCAGAGCTATTACATGTTTGCAAAGTACATCATTTTCCCCGAGGTAGCAGGTACAGGTGGCTTGGTCTAGATTTTTGTTGCTAACTGATACGTGGTAGGATTGACTACCTAAAACAGTTGCGTCAAAACCGAATGGATTTGTAGTTACATTTATTACTTTTCCTTTTCCATATAGATCGATGGCCTTGTCAAATGTTTTTGGATCTATTGAAAATTTTATTTTATCCAAATCAAATGTCTTTTCCATACATTTTTTTGATATACTTAAAATGGAATTTCGCCAATTGACAAATCATCTTTAATAATATTATTTTTTGGTGGATAATCTTTTGGTTGGGGTGTTGGTATTATGGTAGAAGGTAGTATTAGATCTTCAAAATCGCCATCATAGTCGTCCTCGTCCTCATCACAGCTACAATTGTGGTCACAATTATTATCATCAGATTTACCTTCTTCTTCCCAAAAAGTAGAATCCTCTCCATCAAAATGTATGTGATCAAATAAATCTTCTGGTACCTGCTTATATTTTTTTAGTTTGATAGAATCACGAGCAGTCTTTAGCCAGGCGCTGGTATATGAAATATCGTCTGTAAGTTCAGTCAGACGAATTTGTACTGTTGTATAATAATCTTCGCTAAAGTTGTATTCTCATTCCTCCCGTTCTTTTTTTGTGGCTGTTTTGAGTATACGTTTGTGAATATCTCTTTCAATATCCATTTTGGATAATTCAAAACGTGTAGCCCCGGCTTTGTCCATTCTATTCCAGAGCCAGCGTTCTTTTTGAATGATCATTTTTGCAAGAAAAAAATCCCTTTCTTCTTGTTTGTTATTTGGACTATAGTAAAAAAAGAGGGCTTCATCATAAGCTATCTTGGCATAGGCACATAAATCTTTGTTTGGTTCTGAAATAATAAAATCTTCCAACTTTTTGATGCCTTCATCTGTACCAGCATGTGCCCATTTTTGTAGTTGTGAGAAGAGTAAATCGGATATAGATTCAGCAGGTGTTTTGGTTTGTTTTTTTGATTGTTTTTTAGGCATAGATAAAATTGATTAAGTGTAAGTATATTTTTATTTTAGTTTTATTTATAATTTCTGTCAAATTTCACTTTTTTTGTTAACCAAATCTTATTTCCAAATTTTCTTTTATTTTTTCCCAGCCTAGATACATCTCATCTAAATATTGCCAGAATTTTTTATTATGATTCTTGTATCTTACATGGCAAAGTTCGTGAGTTATTACATAATCAATTGTTTTTGAGGAAGATTGTAGAAGTAGAGGGTTTAGTGTGATTGTCTGCCCTTTGAAACTACCCCATTTACGTTTCATCGGAGAAATGCGCAACAGAATTTTTTTCTTATAGCCAAATTTTTGATATAGCAATTCAAAACGTTCTTTGAAAATGGTTTTTGCTCTTTCTTTATACCAAATATCTAACATTTTTTTTATATACAATTTGTTTTCTTTGTCTATTGTAGTTTGTAATAAAATTTTACCGCGAGAAAGAGTAATTTTCTCTTCTTTCGCCTTTTTGATAATCAATTGATATTGTCGTCCTAGATAATAAAAACTTTCACCAGATACATATTCTTTTTTGTAAATTTTTTTATGGTATTTTTCAAAAAATTTAATTTGTTTGTCTATCCAATTCCATTTTTTTTGTAAAAAAGTTTCTATTTTTTCTTGTTTGGCTTCGGTTGGGCATAGCAAAATTACCTCCATGTTTGGTTTGATGGTTAATTTTAGACTATCCCTTTTTTGTTTGATTAGACTATATTCTAAAGTATGAGATCCATAAATTATAGTGTGTTTTTTCATACGGAAAATAGTTCATAATTTTTTCTAGCTAAATCTAGAGAATCATCAACTATTTTTTTCATGTCTTCGTGAGATAATTCAATAGCCCATTCACCACGTACCACATCATAAACAAAATCATCTATTTTATTTTTGATAATTCTTTGTATTTCTGGATTTTTTTGCCAATCAATAATAGCTTCTTTCCCAATAATATTTCTAATGCCAAGTACTACTCTCAATAAATCTTTTTCAGCTAGACCATGTAAATTTCTATATAAGACATCCGCACCTGGAGTCGAAGAAATCTCTTTTGGTAGGGAATCATCTTTTTTATTTAAAGCCTTATCTTGTAACAATTTTAACTGCTCCACAGCTTTGGCGTCGGCTAGCTTTCCATTGTGCATGTCTTCTATTAATTTTTTGATTTTATGAGAGAATTTTTTGTAAAATTCTGGATCAGCTTCTTGGTATTTTTCTTCAATAGTTTTTTCTGTTTGGGCAGCAATTGCTTCGGCTTTGGCACTATCAGTATGTAGGGTGTCAATCGCTTTTTGAAATTGTAGTGTATTGGTAATGTCAATTGGTTCTGTCAAAAGTTCGACAGAAGAAGCATCTATATATTTATCAAGTATTTTGATAAGAGACAACTTGTATTGATGTAAATCAGTTCTATCAGCATAGCGAAGACTGGCAATATTACGTAATTCTAAGAATTTTTTTAGTTCTTTTTGATAAAGATCAATGTCTGTAAACTTTTTACTAAAGTCTTGCAAAGTCATACATTCATTGAAAGTACGAACAAAAGAATTTAGATTTTCATAATATTTTTCTCTGTCAGCATTATCTTGTAATTTCAAAATAAGTGCTTCGCTATCGTCCTTTTTTACGCCATTGAAAAAATCATGGACAATACTATAGTCAGCTTCTAGATCTTTTATTTTTTCATTGACGTCAATAAGGGCATTTTTCAAATCATCTTCATCAAAATTACTAAAGAGTTGCATGGCATATTGTAGATTTTGTGCATTTTCAGAATAATCAATAATAAAACCAGCGGTTTTTGGTTTCAAGTCATTATCAAAAAGTCTATTAACGCGAGCGATAGCTTGTAAAAGATTGTGATCTTTTAGATCTTTGGCTAGATAGAGGACAGTATTGCGTGGAGCATCAAAACCGGTCAACAATTTGTCAACGACAATAATAATTTCTGTACCGCTTTCTTGATTTTTGAAACTATCAATGACATCACGCTCATAATTAGACAGACTACTATATTTTTCTTTGACAGTTTTCAAGTAATTATCCACTTCTTTTTTGTGTGTATCTTCTTCGTCTATGATTCCACTTTCATCAGAGATGACAATAGCCGTCTCAATTTTTTCTAGTTTTTCAAAATATTTTTGAAAAGTAATAGCCGCAAATTTGGAAGGGGCAACTAATTGAGCTTTTAGTCCTGTACCTTGGAAATTGGCTATATAGTGTTTGGCTACATCTTCGGCAATCTCTTCGATAAGACCTGGATTTGAACGCAAAATGTCTTTGTCTATGTTTTTTTCCAAACGTTTTTTGTCATCTTCATTAGTTACATCTGAAATAATACGTTCTGCTTTGATATCAATTTGTTTGCCTCTTTGTTCCATCTCAACATAACGACCTTCGTAGATAAGAGGTAAAATGATTTTATCACGTAGAGCATCGTCAATAGTATATTTATCAATATAACTACCAAATTTTTTCCAGCTCGCACGTTCGGCTTTCATAAGGGGAGTACCTGTAAAAGCAATATAACAAGCATTTGGGATAATGCGATTCATTTCTAGATTAGCAGAACCGCCTTGAGTACGATGAGCTTCGTCGATCAAAACAAAAATATTATCATCGTTGTCTACAAATTTCATTTTTTTGGCTGCAGCATCGAATTTGTGGATGAGAGTAGTGACAACATTCAAATTTTTCTTTTTTATTTGTGACAATAAATCAGCTCCTGTCGCTGTGCGGTAAACACCTTTTTTCAAATTGCAGTTTTTGAAAGTTTCAGAAATTTGTTTGTCCAAATCGCGACGATCGGTGACGATGATGATACGAGGATTTTTGATGTGTGGACTTTCAATAAGAGCTTTGACAAACATGACCATAGTGAGAGATTTGCCACTGCCTTGGGTGTGCCAGACCAAGCCACCACGACGGCGAATACCTGTTTCAGTTTCTTCTTTTTCTTCAATACGCTTGAGCATTTTGTGGATAGCAAAATATTGTTGGTAACGAGAGATTTTTTTGACACCAGCATCGTACAAAACATAATTTTTACAAAGATCAAGAAATCTTTCAAATTCAAATAGAGAAATCACACCATGATCTTGGACAGTAGGTGTACGGTCTAATTGTTGAGTGTGGTTGTAGTTGTAAGTATTGAGATCTGCCAAGATTTGTTGGTAAATTTTTTCATCTATCTTTTTTTCAAGATATTTTTTTACTTTTTTATTTATTTCTTCGTCGCTGACATATTCATCTATTTTGTTTTCTTTCTTCTCTTGCCAAGAAACAAAAAATTTACTTGGTGTACCAGTCGTACCATAGAGCAATTCATTACCATTGCTAGCGACAAGGAGCTGAGGATAGATGAAGAGACGAGGACATTTGTCAGTGCCTTGGTTGCGAATATGCTGATTGAGAGCTTCAGAAATATCTACGCCTTTTTTCTTGTTTTCAATAATAGCAAAAGGGATACCATTGACGAAGACGATAATATCCGGTCGGATATTGCCACGTCCACTAGCTTCGTATTCAAGAGCGACGTGAAAACTATTATTTTTGATATTTTCAAAATCTACAAAACGAAAATCTTTGGAAGTAGATTTGCCTTTGTGAAAGACTTTGATAGATTTGCCGCCAGTCGTCGGCATGAGAAGATTGAAGATTTCTTTTGAAGTATCTATCAAGCCTTCGTATTGGATGGATTCTAGACTGTCTATGGCTTCTTTGATATCTTTTGGTGAGAATTTTATTTTTTCACCATCTATCTCATAATCATTTATCCTAGATAGAGATGCAAAAGCAACATCTTGCAAAATAAATTTATCAGTACCGCCATTACGTTCTTTGATCACTTCAGAGCGGGAAATATATTGGTAACCAAGATTGACGAGTAGCTCGACAAATGGCAACTGGGTGTCGCTCGCTTCATCAAATTTGGCTTCTATTTTTGTATTTGTATTTTTCATATTTTATTAAATTTTTCCACAGAGAATCTTGACAAGCTGATTATTCTGTGGTATTATATAAGCATAAAGACGAAGGGAATCCAAACGGTTAATTACCTAAGGAGACCTTTCTTTTTTGTTTTATATTCAATTTTTCGTCTTACTCCTTCATTCCCTAAATAGTCATAATATTTTGGTTCTAGAGATTTGTAGAGTGAAGAGGCAAATTGTTTATTTGGAAAAAGGATTCTCTTGAATTTATCTTCCTCAATAAGGAAGTCTACAATCATCTTATAATCTCCATCGCCGGAAACAAGAACTACTTTATCAGATAGTTCTTTTTTGTATATTTTTTCATTATTGAGAATACTATGTCTGTATCTACATTTCCTTTCTTTTTCCCTGCCATGATATCGGTATGTTTTTTGAATACCAGAATAAATCCTGCCTCTTGAATCTTAGCATATAAATCTTGATTTTCTTCATTCAAATATCCCAAAAAATAGTAGGCCTTTTCGACATTATATTTTTTTGAGAGATAGTATCTGAATTTTGCCAAATCAATATTCCAAGGTTCTTGTTCAGACCGTGTTCCCATATACAAATTTTGTCCATCTACAAAGGCGCTATTGTTTTCTTTTTTGATCATATTAACTATTTATTTTCATATTTTTCGGAGTTCTTATTTCTCCCGTAATCAGATTATTCAACAAATATTTTTTTTGTTTTTTCCATTCGGATAGTTTGTTTTGTAATAAATCAATTTCTTCATCAGCTTTAGTTAGAATATCAGAGATGGAAGTTTGTTCGATGAATGATGGTATTTTAAATATTAAATCTTTAATATACTTGAAATGTCTATTATATCCAGTATTAGGAATATTTAAGGTCAATAAAATAAAATAAACAAATCTTAAATCAATATTATCATTTGCCGTAAAAACTTTTGTGCCGTCGTTACCTAGTATAAATTGGAAGTTCACAAATTTTACAATTCGAGTGTGGTCACCAAAAATAATAACTGGGTAAATTTTATTAACTAATTTATTATTATTTGAATAACCCGCAATCAAATTTTGAGATTGGTCAATAATTGGATATTTACCTTCATTTAAATAATCAGATTTCTTTTCGCCAGATATTTTGGTCAAGACATTGATACATCTTAAGAAATCAATACTTTGCCATTTATCACTAAACCCCGGCAAACGAATTTCTCCAGTCAGAAGTTTTTGCATCAAATCTTTTTTGAGTTGTTTTTTTAGTTTTATTTTTTTTGTTAGTTCATCAATAGCTTGATCCCATGTTTCGAGGACTGAGATGATGCGGGATTGTTCGGGGAGGGGAGGGAGGAGGAAATTTATTTTTTCTATTGTAGTTTTTGACAAACTAGGAACTCCGGATGCTTCATTATAAACTAACCAGTTTATTTTTTGAAATACAAAATTTATATATTTAGCTGTTGTATTTTTATAATTGTGAGTATAAAAAAGTGTATCAACAGTCCAAAAGTCTCCTTTATAATAAAATGGTTTGTTGATAGTTCCTTTTCTACCTATAAATACTGTTTCACCTGAATAAATTGCTTTATCTACAGACAACATATAACCACCAGTTCCAAAAACAGGGATATTACCCTTTTTGAGGTGTTTATAGTCTTTTCCACTGCCAACTTTTAAAATGTCACCAAGTTTTATTTGTTGCCAGTTTTGTGGAATTTTTGTTTTTTTGTTCATATATTATTATTTACTAACTTCTGACTTTCTTTTTTTGTATATAGGAATAATGTTATTTAATAAACATCAAAAATGAATTCTTCTTTTTTAGAGAGAAGTGGATCTTGTTCTTTTTTGTTAGCTTCACGAAATTTCTTTACAATTGGAGTTAATTCTTCAATAAAATCTAAATAAATTTCATGTTGTGTAATGTCAAACATTTTATTTGTATATTATCTTTTCTTATCCCACAAAGGATCAAGATTATCTTTTTTCTTCGGGTTTTGATTGGAACGTAAAAACTTTTTCTGACCTTTTCTTTTTACTGTATGATAACCTGGCAATTTATTTGCATCGGCTTTCTTAATTAATTCTGCATTTTTCTTTTTTTCTAAAGTTTTTTTATTTATACTTTTTACATTTCCACCTTTTAGTGTCTCTTTAATTGTTCTTAAATTTTTTTTTGGCATATTTTATATTTTTTTCTTTGTTAATCTATTTTCGTAATTTCCGAATTTACTAACAGAAATTTTATTTATTTTTCTTTTTATTATTTTTTGTTGTAATTTTTTTCTGATCAACTTTTTTTATTCTAGTTTCAGCTTTTCTTACACTATCTACTGCTGGTAGCTCTTCTGGCATCGTACCTCCAAGTTCTTCTATTGTCTGGCGTACTTTTTTGCCAACTTGATAATGTGTTATGACAGCTTCATGTTCACCGTTGATGTTTTTTCGTCTCAATTTGGCATCTGTCTGTGTCGCACGGAATAGATTGGCAGCAAGCTCTTCACTTCCCATGTGGTCAAGGATTTTTTGTGATTTTTTTAGATTTTTCTTTTTAGCTATTTCTGAAGCATCTAGACCACCATAAAGACCTTTATAGCCAAAATTTTGAAATTTACCATAATTTATCACTCCTACATTTGCTGCTGCTTCTGCTAGGGAAGTATTGTGTTTTTTACTTCTTGTCTAAGCATTACTCTTTTTTGATCTTCTAGCACAGCATCATTTTCTTCTTGTCTTCGTGTTTGTATGGCAAAATAAGTTTGACCTAAGGCTACAATTTCTTTGCTAGTATCAGAGTTTTGAATTAGTAGATAACAGGCATAACGTGATAAATGGGTGGTATCAATAGGTCTTTCTGCTCCTGATCCAATAGAGACCATATCGTTGGCTTCAACGAAATGGTTGTGGATATCTTGTCCACTGTTCTCACATGCCTCTTTTGCTTTGTCTATAACTTTCAAAAAATTGCGATAGTCAGTATAATCTAGTACTTTTGCCAGTTCACGTGCTGACCAATAGTCAGAACCATATTCATTAATTTTCTTTATTTGTTCAAATTGATTTTGTGCCATATTTTTCTCCTTATTTTATAAAATTTTTGATGTCTGCCTGATGTCAGGAAAACATCTGTGGATAATTATTTTATAATATTTAGTTGTTTCAAATAACTTTGCATTTCTTTTTCTAGTTTTTGTAATTCTGGATCAATCTTTTTTATTTCTTCCAAAGTTGCTTGTATATCGACAGGCACTTCCTCTATGAAAGTATCTACATAGCGAGTGATATTCAAATTGTAATCATTTTCTTTTATTTCTTTTAGATCTACTAGACGAGAAAATTTTTCAATCTCTTTTCTTTTTTCATAAGTATCTACTATTTTGTCAGCATGTTTCTCTTCCAAGATGTTTTGGGCTTTGCCTGTAGTAAATTCTTTTGAACTTTCGATAAATAATATATCTTTTTTATTTTCATTTTTACCTCCGACTTCGCGAGATCTGTCGATGATAAGAATAGCTACTGGAATTCCTGTGGTTTGAAATAAGCCAGCTGGTAAACCAATTACTGCGTCGATAATATTTTCTTCTAATAGTGCTTGGCGGATGCGACCTTCAGCTCCACCGCGAAAAAGTACACCATGTGGTACAATGACTGCGACACGACCAGTTTTTGGTTTGGCAGTCTCTACCATGTGAGAGATGAAAGCGAAGTCGCCTTTGTCTTTTGGTGGAACACCACGAAAGAAACGATTATATTTGTCGCCCTCGGCATTTTCAATTCCCCATTTTTTTAGAGAAAAAGGTGGGTTACTGACGACGATGTCGAACTTCATCAGTTTGTCATTCTCGACAAGTAGAGGGCCATTTAAAGTGTCGCCCCATTCTAGTCTAGCACTGTCTTTGCCGTGTAGGAACATATTCATACGAGCAAGCTGATAAGTACTGCCAGTACTTTCTTGCCCATAGAGCATATAATTTTTTGAGCCTTGTTTTTCTACTTCTTCACCAGCCAAAAGTAAGAGACCACCTGAACCAATACAGGGATCACAAATGCGATCTCCTTCTTTTGGTGAGGCAAGACGTGCGAGTAATTTGGCGACTGACTTCTTAGTAAAAAATTCTCCAGCTTTTTTGCCAGCATCTGTACCAAATTTTTCAATCATGTACATGTAGCTATTGCCGATCACATCTTCATCAATCTCTGCTAAATCTATATCATGAAAATCATGAAGAAGATGACGGATCATTTTGTTTCTTTGTTCTTTTTTCCCCAAGATTGCATCTGAATTGAAATCTGCTTGGAAAACACCTTCCAATTTGTTGCTATTGGCTTCTTCTATATTGTGTAAAACTTTGTTTATTTCCTCACCAATATTGTCTTGTTCTTGAATATCATAAATATCGTCAAAAGAAGAATTTTCTGGTAAATAGAATCTGTCTAGTTTCATTTTTTCTTCGATACGTGTTTTGTCATTGCCGAATCTTTCTTGATATTTTTTGTATTGTTTTTTGGATAAATCGCTTAAGTATTTCAAAAACAATATTGTCAATACATAATCTTTGTAAACACCACCATCAAGCTGTACTCTAGTAGAGTCAGCGGCGGCATAAAGTTTTTTGTTTAGATCTTCTTGGTTTATTTTTGTCATATATTTATAGTTGGGTAGAAAAAATATTGTCTGTAAGAATATTTAATAAATTAATTTTTTGTCTGTGTAATTGTTTTTGTTTGATTAGATTTTTCATTATATCTATTAGTATTTTTTGTCTTTCTGTTTCGATTATTGGTATTTTCATTTCAGCTAATTCTTTTTTGGAGATTGTCTTTATTGTAGCTCCCATCATTATACTTTTTAGATCTTTTTGTCCGTAGAAAGAATTGAGATAATAGAGTAGATATTCCGGTAGAATTTTTTTGTTAGTTATTCTTATAATAAAGAGAGAGGACGTCGCTACAATATTTTTTTCTTCTCCATAGAAAATTCCGACTTTTAGACCTGCATTGTCAGTACCACGACTGGAAAGAAGAATATCGTTGTTTTGGAGTAGAGGACTGTGGGTTTTTTCATCAAAGTTGAGCTGTACAAGATTTTGTGTATTTATTATACTAGTATCTGATTCAATGTCTCGGACCTGTACTACTTTGTGGGATCCGTCTTTCTCATTTTTGACTGCTCCTCGAAAAGAGTATCCTGAATATATGTTGGCTAAATTGTGAAGTTTTTGGTTCATATGCCTACACTGTACTCCTTTTAAAAAAGTATGTCAATATTTATTTATACACACATTCTTTAAGTGTAATAATAGTGTAATTTGTATATAATAAAAAAACAGAACTTCTCAGCTCTGTTCTTTTTAAATTTATTTAGTTTTACACTACACCCTTCAAATACTTTCCAGTCCAACTCTTTTTTACTTTGATAACATCTTCTACTGTACCTTCTGCAACTACTTCACCCCCCGCCTTGCCACCCTCAGGACCTAAGTCAATTATCCAGTCACTGGATTTGATAATATCAAGATTGTGTTCAATGATAAGTACGGTGTTGCCTTTGTCCACTAGTTGATTGAGGACGTGTAAAAGTTTTTTGATATCCTCAAAATGTAAACCAGTACTTGGTTCATCAAGAATATATAGAGTTTTGCCAGTGGAGCGACGAGACAATTCTGTTGCGAGTTTTATTCTTTGCGCCTCACCACCAGAGAGAGTAGTGGCCGGTTGACCAAGTTGCAGATAACCAAGTCCTACATTGCGGAGGATTTGTAATTTTTCAGCAATATTTTTTTGGTGCATGAAGAATTTGTAACTTTCTTCCACTGTCATCTTGAGAATCTCCGCAATATTTTTGTCTTTGTAGTGAATTTCTAAAACATCTTTGGTATAGCGCGTGCCATGACATTCGCTACATTCAATATAGACATCGTTTAAGAAATGCATCGGAATAGTGACATAGCCTTCGCCACCACAAGCTTCACAGCGACCATCACCTTTGACATTGAAACTAAATGTTCCGGCACTGTAGGATAGCATTTTGGATTCTGGTAGCCCAGCAAAGAGATCACGGATGAGAGTAAATATTCCTGTGTAAGTAGCAGGATTACTGCGAGGTGTACGACCAATTGGGGTTTGGTCAATCGTAATGACTTTGTCAATATTGCTTAGTCCTTTGATAGATTTGTGGATGCCTGGTTCATCTTTGGCGCGATAAAATTTCTTGGCTAGTGCTTTGCTCAAAATATCTAGAATAAGGGTAGATTTACCAGAGCCAGAGACACCAGTG
>PFBU01000078.1:0-147 GCA_002773185.1 Candidatus Magasanikbacteria bacterium CG10_big_fil_rev_8_21_14_0_10_36_16
AAAAATGGCTAAAAAATAAAAATTGTAATAATCTTTTTTCATAAAAAAGCGTGATTGACTATAGCATATATTATACAAAAAGACAATAAACTGTATACAAAATGTAGTCAAAAGAAAAAGCCTAAGAGTCTAGATAGTCCATAAAGT
>PFBU01000078.1:224-366 GCA_002773185.1 Candidatus Magasanikbacteria bacterium CG10_big_fil_rev_8_21_14_0_10_36_16
GGGGAGGTCTGGAGTATAACAAAACGTTTTATTTTGCTAAAGACCCCCTCTTCCGCCAAAGGACGGACCATTCCTATGGTTGGAACTCCCCCTACTAGTAGGAGAACCTACTCTCAATCTGTCAACTTTTTTTAGAACACCA
>PFBU01000078.1:446-1307 GCA_002773185.1 Candidatus Magasanikbacteria bacterium CG10_big_fil_rev_8_21_14_0_10_36_16
TATTTGTTCTAAAAAAGACCAAAAAACACCCAAAAAACAAGCTCTTGACAAAAATGCTTTTTTTTGTTAATATTACTCTATACAAACGTATATTATATATGCCTGAGTCAACCAACAATCCAAAAGAAATAATCCGAGTTTCTATCTCTGAGGCTGCTAGGTTATTTGGTGTTAACCCCCAGACTATCCGAAGAGCTATCAAAGCCCAAGAAATCACCTATGTAGTTGTCGCTGGCCGATATAAGATAAACTTTGAAAGCCTAGTACGCTGGTCCCAAAAGAAAATCACAGTCAAAAATAAAGCTGAAAAATATGGTATAAGCCAGTATGTGGATAAGTGGAAAATAAAAAACACTCTCTACTCCCCTAGCAAAAAAAGCCTCAAGAAAAAAACAGCAGAAGATGAATCAACAAACAATCCAGAAACCAAAACATCAGTCTAAAAAACTGGTGTTTTTTATTAGTCAAAAGTTTGTAAAGTTAAAAGTCATATAAAATGAAAACAACTAGCTCAATCACTAGTGGTTTCTTCTTGCTGGCTACACCAGTTTAAACACCCCTTTCTATTTTCTATTTTAAATAACCCTGGGGAGTTTGAGGGGGAAAGCTGTCTGAGCGTACATCGCTAAATAAGTTTGAACTTACCCACACGAGAAAACGCGAGTTCTTTCCCCTTCAAAACTTTTTGTTACTTTTTGGTTGCAAAAAGTAAGAACTTTCTTATTTAAAAATTTGCTTTAATGTTTCTATAATTTAAGGTATAATAACATTAATAAAAATCAACCTAAAGACTTTATGCAATTCGTCACAAAACATCTCAATTTTTTTCACCTAAAAAGATATCCCCACAAATGGCTTTTG
>PFBU01000078.1:1353-1647 GCA_002773185.1 Candidatus Magasanikbacteria bacterium CG10_big_fil_rev_8_21_14_0_10_36_16
TTCCCCAATTCATCTAGCTGAACTACATTACAAAAAAAGATACCACCTGCAATTTGCCCATGCTCGTAAATTGTTTATTTTTGATATGTTGTTACTACTTAGTAGTCTAGTAATTTTAGGTACTGGTATTTTTTGGTGGCTATACAATCCCACAGTTACCAAATTAGTTTATCTATCAATCCAAAAAGAACCAACCAGGGTGCTTAGTGGCGAAAGATTGGACTTTGATATTGCCTACAAAAACTTAAGCCAAGTTATTCTAGTTTCTCCAAAACTTATTATAACTTTACCAGC
>PFBU01000078.1:1683-6189 GCA_002773185.1 Candidatus Magasanikbacteria bacterium CG10_big_fil_rev_8_21_14_0_10_36_16
CAACTAAAAAATCTAGCCCCAGACGATACAGGACTTGTCCACATTTTTGGTAGAATATACGAAACCCCAAATCTAGAAACTAGTATCTTGGCTTCCCTATCCTACAAACAAGAGGGCAAACAACTTGAAGAAGAAAAGTCTAGCCCATTTATTGCAGTACTTCGTGGCTCAGTTTTGAAAGCAAATATTACTTTGACAGACAAAATATTGGCCAAAAGTACCACTCCTATAGCTATTGAACTAAAAAACGAAGGCGATATAGAGATGAATAATATTATTCTACCTTTTCAATTACCAAACAACACAACCCTTATCAATCAAAAAATAACCAAAGGAAATTTTATTTCTAACAATTGGACCATAAATAAATTAGCTCCAAACGAAACTGCCAGTTTAGAAGCTTTCTTAAACTTTAATTTGGACAACAAACAAAATACTTTGAACCTAAAATTTACCCCCGAAATTACTGTCAATAACAAAACCATCCATCAAGAAACTTGGCAAAAAGACTTAGCAATATTGCACCCTAATTTGGAAATTACAGCCAATTGGGAAAATGATGCCAGAAATCTGCATCCTGGAGAAATTACTAATATTTATTTTGATATAAAAAATACCGGCGATAGTGAGCTAGACAATATCAATCTCTTATTGCCAATTCCTAAAAATATTATAGATAGTCATCAATTCCTAACTATCAACAATCTAAAAATGACCAACAACCAAGTCATTATCAATTCCAACCAAAATCTCAAACCTGGAGAAAGTACCCAAATTAAGTTGGAAATCCCTACCAAAGATTATCCAACAGGTGGTACTGATTTGACACTAACATTGAACCCTCAACTAGAAGCAAAAGTAAAAAACTTAGCCAATATTTACAAAACTAATTTCCAAACAAATAAAATAAACATCGGCACTAGTCTATTTAGTACAGCTGAAATCAGATATTATACTACCGAAGGCGACCAACTTGGTCGCGGTCCTCTACCACCACAAGTCGGCGAAGAAACTAAATATTGGGCTGTCATACAAATGAGCAATGGTACCAGCCGTCTAGACAATCTACACTTCAGCGCGACTTTGCCAAGCTACATTATTTGGACAGGCAAAAGTAGTGTCAGTCTTGGAAACGACATCAGCTTTGAGCCAAGTACCCGACAGGTAAACTGGAACTTGACTAGTATGCCAGCCAATACTAGTGGTGGTGTATATTTTGAACTCAGTATCACGCCAGATGTTAGTATGCTAGCCACCAACCCTGTATTACTCAAAAATATCAATATAAGTGGACACGACAACTTTATAGATCAAGATATTAGTAAACCCTTTGGCAATCTGGATAATTCTTTGAAAACTGATAATATTGGACGAATAAAGGGCAGTGTTGTTAAATAAAAAATCAATTACAAAGCTCAAATGTCAAACCAAATCCAAAATGCCAATGTCAAAATTTTTGATCATTTAATAGTTTTCCATTGATTTATAATTTGACATTATAACCAATAAATTGACCACATATCACAAAATTTCCCTTAAACAGTATCCAGATTAGTGCTAATTGCACAAATCGTTTTTTTTTAGTATAATTAGGCTCGCTCTACAATTATGGACAACGTCAACTTTTTACACAAAGAAAACCCAGAAGAAAAGCCAAAGCGTAGCCTAAAAAAATGGTTATTTTTGTTGTTGATACCCTTATTTTTTGTGCTAACAATCTCTGGCTATAGCTATGCCAAAAAATTTGTTGCTACCCAAAATCCTCTAGATTACAATGAAAATACTTTAGAGCCAAAAAAACCCCAAGGTTTGTTTCAAAAATTGGCTTACCTATTATTTAAACCGGAACCAAAGCTAGAGGGTCAAAAAGATGACAGAATAAATGTCTTACTTCTTGGTATGGGAGGACTCGGACACGACGGTCCCTACTTGACAGATACCATAATCATAGCTAGTATCAAGCCATCCACTAATGATGTGGCTCTAATCTCTATCCCCAGAGACTTAGGTGTGGAAATAGATGGTTATGTCCGAAAAATAAATAGTGCTAATTCTATAGGTGAGGTCCAAAAAGCTGAATGGGGTGGTGCTTATGCTACACAAATGATTTCCAAAACTTTCAATATAGATATACCTTATTATATAAGAATAGATTTTCAAGCTTTTTCCGATATAATAGACGAAGTTGGCGGTGTACGTGTCAATGTAGAAAACTCCTTTACAGATTATATGTATCCAGCCGACAATGATTTGTACCAAACAATATCTTTCAAAAAAGGTGAACAAACGATGGACGGAGAAACAGCTCTAAAATTTACCCGTTCCAGACATGGCAATAATAGCGAAGGATCTGACTTCGCTAGAGCCACTAGACAACAAAAAATCATTCAGGCTCTAAAAGACAAAGTATTATCCTTTAGTACTTTGACCAACCCTGTCAAAATAAAAAATATCATGGATGCTTTGGAAAAGCATATGACCACCAACATGACCTTCGACGAAATACTTAGTTTCATACGTATGGCCAAAGATATTCAAGGAGACAATGTCAAACATTTGGTATTGGATGATAGTATTGGTGGTTATTTGTATAGTTATACTAGTACTGACGGCTCTTTCCTCTTGGGACCAACTACTGGAAACTTTGACAACATAAACAATGCTATCCAAAATATCTTCACAGACAATAGTATTGCTGAAGTAACTGTAGTCAGTGAGACGCCAGTACAAGAAGCTCCAAAATTAGACTTTGCTACTGTTGAAATTGAAAATGGTACTTGGCAAGTCGGACTAGCTGCCAGATTAAAACAAAGATTACTTGATGAAAAATTTTATGTAGATGATGTGGGTAATTTGGCAATAGAGCTAAAACCATTCAAGACTAGCGCTATTTATTCTTTTGTAGCAAAAAACAAAGATGTCAGCTTGGTCCTTGAAGGTTTACAAAAAGAATTACAAATACCAGTGCAAACAACTATCCCTGATGGTATAAAACCAATGTCTAGCTCTACTGATATTATAGTCGTTTTGGGAGATGACTTTGTGGAATAGTCAAAAGTTTTAAATAATTAAATATTAAAAATAAACAATCTTGAAGTACTGAAGTGATAAAGTGAAATAAAAAAAATTTATGATCGAAAAAACAATCCTCAAAAACAATTTACCAACTGTAGCAATAATTGGTCGTGCCAATGTTGGTAAGTCTACTTTTTTCAATACTCTCATAGAGCAAAGTAAAGCTCTTGTTTCTAATATTGCTGGTACCACTCGCAACAACAACGAAGGTACTATAGTTTGGCGTGGTAAAGAAATAAACGTTATTGATACTGGTGGAGTGGACAATGATGAAAACGAATTTTTTGCTGAAGAAATTTTGGCTCAAGCTGAAAAAGCCTTAGAAGAAGCCGAAATTTTGATAATGTTGGTAGATGCCAAATCTCCCCTACTACCTCAAGAAAAAGATCTAGCCAAAAAAATAAAAGCAAAATATAAAAATAAAAAAATATTTTTATTAGCCAACAAAGCCGATAGTAAAAGAGAAGTCTTAGGTCTTGACCAAAGTTATTTCAAACTAGGTCTTGGTGAACCATTTTTGATTTCTGCTACCAACGGCAAAGGTGTTGGTGACTTTTTGGATTTGCTCTATCAAGAATTAGGTAAAGCTTCTAGCAGACCAAAAAAATTCAAAGAAAAAAATATTACCACCAAAGTAAGTCTGATAGGTAAACCAAATGTTGGCAAATCTTCAATTTTCAACAAAATTATTGGCGAAGACAAAGTCATTGTTAGTGATATTGCCCACACTACTCGTGAACCTTTTGATACTGATGTTGAATACGATGACGAGGGTAAAAAACAAAAAATCACTTTCATTGATACTGCTGGTATCCGTCGCAAAGCCAAAGTTGATGGCTATCTAGAAAGAGCTGGCATCCAAAGAAGTATTGACACTATTACTCACTCCGACATTATTCTATTGATTTTGGATGGTAGTGAACCTATCTCTTCCCAGGATATGCAACTTGGTGGTCTGATAGAAAAAAAGAGTAAAAGTGTTATAATAATAGTAAACAAGTGGGATCTAACTGAAGATAATACTGATGCTCATAGAAATGAAGTCAAACAAATGGTCTATAGCCAATTCCCTCATCTTGATTTTTCACCTATACTGTTTATAAGTGGCAAAACTGGTTATCGCACCCAACAAATTTTCCCCACTATTGTAAAAGCTATTGAGGCCCGCAAAACTCAAATCACTGATAATGCTTTGAGTAAATTCATCGCCCATATCACCAAAACTCACAAACCATCTCGTGGCAAAGGTACCAAACAACCAAAAGTTCTTGGTTTCAAACAAATAAATGCTGACCCACCAATTTTCAAATTATTCATCAAATATCGTACTTCATTGCACCGCTCTTACTTAAATTTCATTGAAAACAAACTTCGTGAAAAATTCAATTTTCTCGCCACTCCAATTGTTATTAAGATGACAAAAATTAAAAA
>PFBU01000078.1:6280-7193 GCA_002773185.1 Candidatus Magasanikbacteria bacterium CG10_big_fil_rev_8_21_14_0_10_36_16
GAGCAAAAAATTCAATGCTCTCATTTCTGGTTGCGTTATCAATAATGAAAAAACCATCCTAGCCAAACCCATGACCTATATGAACAAATCAGGTGAGGCTGTCCAAAATATTGGACATTTTTACAAACTAAGACAAAAAGATATTGTAATAGTCCACGATGATAAAGATATTTTACTTGGTGAACTAAAAGTCCAAGAAAATCGTGGCCCTGCTGGACACAATGGCATCAAATCAATTATTGAATACATCGGCACTCAAGATTTCACTCGTGTCCGTATTGGTATTGCTAGTGAAAACAAAAAGAAAATGTCTGATATTCCAAAATTTGTTTTAAGTAAATTTGGTGTCTTGGAAAAGAAAAAATTACAAAAAAGTATTGACGAAGCGATTGATAAGATAATGGAGATTATTAGCTAAACAGCAGAAACAGCTTGTCAGCAGATACAGCAGAGCCAGCAAATTAAGCAGGCCTACAGGCAGGATAGTTATTATCTCAATTTATTTTCAAAAATCCGTTCCAATTCGTTTAATTCGTTCAATTCGCGTTCTATTTAATAAAATAGCAAACCAAAATTTCGTAATTTCGTACCTTTCTGCACCCTAGGTGCATCCGCCTTTGGCGGAGTATTTCGTATCCTTTTTATTAAACCAACATGATCAAAGAAGTTCTCCTCGCCCACTTTCCAAAAATCACAGTCAACCGCTACCAGCAACTACTGGCAGCTTTTTCATCTCTAGAAGAAGTTTGGGAAGCTGAGTTCGATGAACTTTTGAAAAGTAAAATAGATGAAAAAATAATCAACGAATTTCTGATTTGGCGTGAAAAGCTTGACGAAGAAAAAATAGCCAAAATTCTAGCACAAGAACAAATCACTTGTATAACTCTTGCCGATGAAAATTATCCAAAATTAC
>PFBU01000078.1:7243-7646 GCA_002773185.1 Candidatus Magasanikbacteria bacterium CG10_big_fil_rev_8_21_14_0_10_36_16
AACAAGTTACTGAAAATCTGGTAGCCGATTTGGCCACTCAAGGTGTGACAATTGTCAGTGGTCTAGCTTTTGGAATTGATATCATTGCCCACACAACTACTCTAAAAAATCATGGCAAAACTATTGCTGTCTTAGGTTCTGGTATAAATAGACGCCACGTCTATCCACAAGAACACCAAAAAATTGCGGAAGAAATTATTGAGAGTAACGGCGCTCTAATTTCAGAATATCCCCCAGGAACTCTGCCCAACAAATATACTTTTCCACGCCGAAATAGAATAATAGCCGGCATGTCTCTAGCAACTCTAGTCATCGAAGCAGCCGAAAAATCTGGAGCTTTGATAACCGCCGAATGTGCCATGGAAGCTGGTCGCGAAGTGTTTGCTATCCCTCAAAACATTAC